>JBDLIN010000069.1:0-16350 GCA_039714835.1 Bacteroidota bacterium
CAATATTCTGCTTAACGCTTCATTTATGAATTTCTTAACACAATTATTTTGAGGTCAGTTAAAAAACATAGATACAATACGCAACCAACTAGCAATTCTATATTTGTTACACTTAACTTAAATTTTTATAGATCTTAAATAAATACGAAATATTAGAGGCTAAAATTCGAGCTCTGCCTTCATCCCTCGTGACATTAGCTCATAAGTAACCTTTATAGGATCTCTCTGATTAAAAAGAATACTGTAAACGGCACTAGCAATGGGAACATCTATATGATGCTTTGCAGCAAGTTGATGCACTGATCTGCATGTCTCAACACCTTCAGCAACCATCTTCATTGATTTTAATACTTCAGGCAGTTTTTTACCCATCCCAATTTGTTCGCCGACGTAACGATTTCTACTATGCCGACTCATACAGGTTACGATAAGATCTCCCATTCCGGAAAGACCGGAGAATGTTTCCGGTTTTGCCCCAAGTTGAATTCCGAGTCGAGAAATTTCTGCTATACCTCTTGTCATAATTGCCGCTTTAGTATTATCACCAAATTTTGCACCATCAATAATACCAGCTCCAATTGCAATCACATTTTTTAATGCTCCCCCTAACTCTACGCCATTTATATCGGTTGAAGAATATACACGAAAGTATGAAGTCATAAATGCAGCTTGCACGTCCTTAGCAGTATTAATGTTACTGGATGCGGCAACAACAGCTGTTGGAATTTTTCGACTGACTTCTTCTGCATGACTTGGACCTGATAATACAGCAATATTCCCTTCATCAATATTCAACTCTTCAGCAATAATATGATTTACTGTTACGAGTGTTTCTTTTTCAATACCTTTTGCAACACTCACAAATGTTGTATGCATAAAAGAAAAGTTCTTCATTTGATGTAGAACACTACGCACAAATTGAGTAGGGATAGCTATAACAATCATATGCTTATTAATTGACGCTTGTTCAAGAGAGTGAGTAATAGAAATTTCATTTGGTATGCTTATTTCGGGGAGAAAGATTTTATTTTCTCGATGTTTATTTAGAGCCTTGACATATTCCTTTTTATATTCCCAAAGGGTAACATCATGCCCATTATGATTTAGGATAATAGCAAGTGCTGTTCCCCAGCTACCTGCACCTAAAACTGAAATATTCATCTGTTTTTAATTTTATTTTTGTCAGATCTTCCTGCTGTCGGCAGGTGAAACAAGTCCCAATTTTTCGGGACTTAGTATAAATATTAAAAATTATTTTTTCTTTTTTGAAAATGAAACTCTGTTTTCAGTTCCTTTTAATAATCTAGTAATATTTTCCCTATGAGTGTACATTACTAAAAGGGCCATAAATATTGTGAAAGGTAAAATTGTATGATAACCTGAGATATCTACTCCAAATATATTCTCTCTTACAACCATAATCATTGGAATTGAAACAGCTGCGGATAGTGAACCCAATGATATATATTTAGAAATAGCTACAACCACACCAAAAACGATTAAAGCAAGAAGCATATCAACTGTAATAATAGTAACTAAAAATCCTAATGCGGTAGCGATACCTTTTCCACCCTTGAAGTTTGCAAAAATTGTCCAAATATGTCCCAAAACAGCAAAAACACCAGCTATAATTTGAACTAATGTAAAGTCATCAAAAGGTGTGGCATTTGGAAATGGAAAACTTCCTAAATATAATCTTGCAACAAAAATGACAGCAAGTGAACCTTTTAATGCATCTAAAATTATTACTAAGACACCATATTTCCAACCAAGCACTCTAAATACATTCGAACCGCCTGCATTACCACTACCATGATCACGAATATCAATTCCTCTGACCAATTTGCTAATGATAATACTCATTGGTATTGAACCGACTAAATAAGAAAGTATAACTATAACTAATAGGTTTAACATAATTTACCTGAATTTTGAAAAAATCAGTCTAAAATAGACAGTTCATCTATTATAAACCCTTAATATGGGTAATTATTCTAAAAAGGTCAAGGTCTGAATCAGTTGTAATTTTAAAATTAAACGATGATCCTTCAACAATTCTTATACTATTTGATGCCCTATGTACCAAAATAGATTCATCGGATCCAATAAAATTTTCTTTATTTGATGAAATCATCGCATTTTGCAATGTTTTGTATTTAAAGATTTGAGGAGTTTGAACGTAGCAAATTTCATTGCGATTCAAATAATCTTCAACAAATTCATCTCCTTTTATTATTGTATCTTTTGCTTTTATTGCGACTATTGCATTATCAAATGTTTTGGCAGATTCAATTGCATTTTTAAGAACTTGCTGAGGAAGTAATGGGCGGGCAGCATCATGTACCAAAACTAAATCCTCATCATTTGCATGTATATCTTGGAGGGCATTATAAACAGAATGTTGTCGTTCACTCCCGCCTTCAAGAATTCTGGTTAGTTTTGTCAATCCGTATTTTTCTTTGATATCAAAAAGCAGCTCAAAAAAATCTTTTTGTGCGGGAATAATTATCTCATCAATCTCTTCACATTTTTGAAAAATTTCCAAAGTATATGCAATTAGCTCTTTACCATTTACCTTAATATACTGTTTTGGTAAAGAGCTATTAATTCTTTTTCCAACACCACCTGATGGTATAATTGCATATATCTTCATTTATCAAACGATCAGCATTGCATCGCCGTAACTGAGAAAACGATACTTATCTTTGAGTGCTTTTTTGTATGACTTCATAACAAGATCGTAATCACCAAAAGCAGCTGTAAGCATAAGTAATGTTGATTCCGGTTGATGAAAATTTGTTATTAATCTATCCACGATTTTGAACTCGTAGGGAGGAAAAATAAATTTATCTGTCCACCCAAGATCTGGTTTTACAAATCCTTCAGAAGTTACACTACTTTCCAAAGCTCTGGTTGTTGATGTTCCAACAACGAAGATATTCTTTTTAGCATTAATTGCTTTGTTGATAGTGTCGGCTGAATTTTCCGGAATTTCAAAATATTCAGAATCCATTCTGTGTTTAGTTAAATCCTCAACTTCAACTGGACGGAACGTACCTAAACCAATATGAAGTATGACAGTAGCAACTTTTATCCCTTTTCTTTTTATTTTTCTTACCAAGTCTGGTGTAAAATGCAATGCTGCAGTTGGGGCTGCAACTGATCCATCTTCCTTAGCGAATACTGTTTGATAGTCTGCTCTATCTTCCTTAACTGCATCACGCTTAATATAAGGTGGAAGGGGAGTAGTCCCAATTTTCTCGATTGCTTGAAAAATGTCACCAGCATCTTCATTGAACCTAACAGTTCTACCACGTGAAGTAGTATTATCAATAACTTCGCACCAAAGATTATCAGTAAAATATATCCTATTACCAATTCTGACTTTTCGTGCAGGATCAACTATCACATCCCAGATATTTTCTTTTTTATTAAGCTCTCTCAGTACGAATACTTCGATTTTTGCGTTAGTTCTTTCCTTCTTTCCATACAAACGCGCTTGCATAACTTTTGTTTCATTTACAACAAGGACGTCACCTTTAGTCATGTAATCAATAATATCAGAGAACTTTTTGTTTTCGATATTATTCTTTGTTTTATCTAAAACTAACAGTTTTGCTTTATCTCTTGGAGAAACAGGAAATTTTGCAATTGCATTTTTGGGCAACGTATATTTAAAAGCTGAAAGCTTCATTTATGCTCCTTCAATAATTATTTAAACAATACCAAAAAAATGTGGTGGGGAAATTCCCCACCTTTAGAAATTATTTTCTTGGATTTTTAAGTGCTGACCTTGCAGCAGCAAGTCTAGCAATCGGTACTCTAAATGGAGAGCAACTCACATAATTCAATCCAGTTCTATGGAAGAAATCAATAGATGATGGTTCTCCGCCATGCTCACCGCAAATACCAACTTTTAGATTTGGATTTGTTGAGCGACCTTTTTCAGTTCCCATTTTCACTAATTCACCAACTCCTTCTTGGTCAAGTGCTTCAAAAGGATCTTTAGGAATTATTTCATTTTCAACATACATTGGTAGGAATTTACCAGCATCGTCTCTTGATAATCCCATCGCAGTTTGTGTCAAGTCATTTGTTCCGAAACTAAAGAATTCAGCAACTTCTGCAATTTGGTCAGCTGTTACGGCTGCTCTTGGAAGTTCGATCATAGTTCCGACAAGGTAATTAACTTTTTTACCTTTTTTCTTGAAAACTTCAGCAGCTACATTTCGTACAATTTCTGTTTGAATTTTCAGTTCGTTAACATTTCCAACTAGTGGTATCATAACTTCTGGTTTAACCTTAATTCCTTTTTTAGCAACATTAACTGCTGCTTCAAAAATTGCACGTGCTTGCATTTCAGTAATCTCAGGATATGAAATTCCTAATCTACAACCTCTAAATCCAAGCATTGGATTAAACTCTGCCAGAGATTCAATTTTTTCTTTAACAACTTTTGGTGATATTCCTAATGCTTTTGCAACTTCAGCTTGTTCTTTCGCTTCATGTGGTAAGAATTCGTGCAAGGGAGGATCCAAAGTTCTGATTGTAACAGGTCTTCCTTTCATTACTTTGAAAATACCTTCAAAATCTTTCCTTTGAATTGGAAGTAATTTTGCTAGTGCTTTTTTTCTATCTTTGAGATTATCGGAAAGGATCATCTCACGCATAGGAAGGATTTTCCCTTCACCAAAGAACATATGTTCGGTTCTGGTTAATCCGATACCTTCAGCGCCAAATGCAATTGCATTTTCAGATTGTTCAGGCTCATCAGCATTTGTTCTAATTCCAAGTTGTCTAGCGCTATCAGCCCATCTCATAACATCTTTATATGTTTTATATACTTCGGACTTCTTAGGATCTAATTCCTTAGTGACTAATACCTGAACCACTTCAGAAGGTTTTGTCGCTACTTTCCCAGCAATAACTTCACCAGTTGTTCCATCAATTGTTAAGTAGTCACCTTGTTTAATAAGATGCTTTTTGCCTTCAACAACCATTGTCCCTTTTTTGTAATCGATATTTAATTCACCAGCACCGGCAACACAAACTTTACCCATTTGTCTTGCAACAAGAGCTGCATGAGAAGTCATTCCACCTTTAGCAGTAAGTATACCAACAGAAGCATTCATTCCTTTAATATCTTCAGGTGAGGTTTCAATTCTAACAAGAATTACTTTGTCACCCTTTGCAGCCATGATTTCAGCGTCATGAGCACTAAAAGCAACTCTACCGGAAGCAGCTCCTGGTCCAGCATTTAATCCTTTTGTTAAAAATCCATCTTTAATTGCTTTTGCTTTTTCTTTCATATCAAAAATAGGTCTTAGCAATTGTTCAAGCTGATCAGGGTCAATTCTCAATAAAGCTTCTTCCTTTGTGATCAGTTTTTGGCGAACCATATCAACAGCTATTTTTACAGCAGCAAAACCAGTTCTCTTACCAACACGTGCTTGAAGCATCCACAATTTTCCTTGTTGAGTTGTGAATTCAACATCCATCATTTCACGGTAATGTTTTTCCAGTTTTATTCGAATATCGTTAAGCTCTTTATATACTTTTGGATCATCTTTTTTAAGCTCTGCAATTGGAAGAGGAGTACGAACACCAGCAACTACATCTTCACCTTGAGCGTTAAATAAATATTCTCCATAAAACATATTTTCACCGCTAGCAGGATCACGAGTAAAAGCAACACCAGTACCTGAATCTTCTCCCATGTTACCAAATACCATGGATTGAATATTTACAGCAGTTCCCCATTCAGCAGGAATGTCATTTAGTTTTCTGTAAACGTTTGCTCTTTCGTTATGCCATGATTCAAAGACAGCACCAACTGCACCCCATAATTGTTTCATTGGATCAGTTGGAAATGCATGACCAGTTTTCTTTTTGATCTCAGCTTTAAATTCTGCAACTAATTCTTTTAAATCTTCAGTTGTTAGTTCAGTATCTAATTCGATTTTTCTTTTCTTTTTCTTTTTCTCAAGAATGATCTCGAATGGATCCCTATCATGTTTATCAACTGGTTGTAATCCAAGAACAACATCACCATACATTTGAACAAATCTTCTGTATGAATCATAAGCAAATCTTGGATTTCCAGTTTTTGCACTAAGTGCTTCAACAGTAGTATCGTTTAATCCGAGATTAAGAATTGTATCCATCATTCCAGGCATAGAAGCACGTGCACCACTTCTTACTGAAACTAATAAAGGATTTTTTGAATCACCAAACTTAGCACCCATTTGACTTTCAACTTTTTTAAGTGCTTTTTCAACAGTACTTTTAAGTTCCTTCGGATACTTTTTCTTGTTGTCATAATAATAAGTACAAACTTCAGTAGTAATTGTAAATCCAGCAGGTACAGGAATTCCAATATTAACCATTTCAGCTAAATTAGCACCTTTACCACCGAGCAGATTTTTCATGTTAGCTCTACCTTCGGCTTTTTTACCACCGAAAAAATAGACATACTTTGCGGCTTTCGTTTTTGCCATTATTTTTCCTCCGTATGAGTTTTAGTTATTTTGTTTATTAAATAAATCTAAAATTTGATTTTGAAATTCTTTCTTATTTTCAATTTCCATATCTATTTTGAGATAATAAATATCAATATCATCTAACTCCTTAGAAAATGCTTTTAGTTTTACATAATCTTTTTGTGTTGTAACAACGGAATTAGAGTTTGTTTCATAAAATTTCTTTCTAATTAAATCAACTTCCTTTAATGTATATTCCTTATGGTCTTTAAATAAAAGTTTGTTTTTAATGTCTATGTTATTGGTTTCAAGTACCCTTAGGAAAGAATAGGGTCGAGCAATACCACAAACAACAAGACTTTTTTCACCTTCAAATTCTTGAAGATTAAAAAACTGATGATTTTTAACATCAAATAAACCTGAAGAATTATAAAATCCATAAAAAAGATTCTTCTCTTTAAAGAGCTTAATAATATTTTTTGGTAAGTTCACTTTCTCAGTAAACTTCCTATTGATAATAATCATATCAGCTCTATCTATTGCTGCAAACGTTTCACGCATTCGTCCTAAAGGTAAAAGGAATCTGTCAAGTTTCCCTTTTTTTGTTAAAAATCTTTGATCAAAAACTAGAATATTAAGGTCTCTCCCAATCCATCTATGTTGAAAAGCATCATCTAATACAATAGCTTCGACATTTGTATCGCTGATAAACTTCTCTGCTCCTATCACTCTTCTTTCAGAGACTGCTGCAGGTACTTCACAATCTTCTGCAGCCAAATAAATTTCATCACCACTTTGATTTACAGGAAGTAAAATAGTCTTACCGTCGGAGACAAGCTGATATCCTTTTGATTCTCTGCTATAACCTCTACTTAATATTCCGACATTTACACCTGAATCTTTAAGCAGTTTGGTAATCATTATAACGCTCGGAGTTTTACCTGCACCACCGACAGTTATATTCCCGATAGAAATAACTTTTACTCCCACTTCCTTTTGATTGAAGATATTCTTATCAAACAGCTTATTGCGTATAGTTACTATAGTCCAATAGACTAACACAAAAGGGGACAATAATATTTTTAAAATCTCAATCAAAAATCTCTGCTCTCGTTTGTAATTGATTTAGTTTTTCACCACAATCATCAATAATTTTAGATACTTGTTCACGTTCAAGATCATTGTCAATGTATATTGGATCAGAGTATATCACATTAATCCTGCTAAAGAATTTCGGAATTTCAAATTTGTCCCAACTATTCAAAATATATCTATGCTGATAACCAATTCCGCAAAGTACAAGCTGGATAGAACTTCTTTGGGCAATAATTACAGCACCAGCTTTCATGTTTCGTGGTGGACCAGTTGGCCCATCTGGAGTTATGGAGACAGAAAAACCACTATCTGCTTTTTGTAATAATATCTCCATAGCTTCTTTGCCACCTTTATGACTCGAGCCTCTTGCTACATTATAATTCCATTTGGTTAAAATATTTGCCAAGAGATCTCCATCTTTACTTTGACTTACTAAAGCGGCAAAATTGTTATTTCTCTGAAGATACCAAGGTATAAGCATAGTTCCATGCCAGAATGCAAAAACAACATTTTCACCGGAATTAATCAGTTGATCAATTTGCTTAGAATTTTCAAACTTTATTTTTACAGATTTACAAAGAACATTAACAACTCCATGAAGAAAATGATTCCCAAGGAATCTTAATAATTTCTGTTTAATCTCTTTAAACATCATGAAGTTCTTTTAAAATTATTTTAGCAGCATTTTGCGAGGCACCAATGCCGCCAAGTTTATTTTTTACTTGAATTAAATTACTAACTAACTCATCAATTTTATTTGAATCATTCAAAAGATTTTCACAATAATTTACTATTGCATCAGGATTTACATCATCTTGTATAAATTCTTTTACAACCTCATTTCCCATAATTATGTTAGGCATTGCAATGTTTTGAACTTTGATCAGTCGTTTCGCCATTTCGTAAGTAAACTTACTTGTTGAATATACTGCAATAAATGGCAGAGCGAAGATTGCTGCTTCCAATGTCGATGTTCCGGATTTAATAATTCCAAATTTTGAATGCTTAAATAAATTATAAGTATTACCCTTTACAATTCTATAGTTAGGGATTGAAACAAATTTCTTCAAATATGATTCATCAATGCTTTCTGCACAAGCAATAACAACTTGCATATTAAACTTAGATGCAAGTTGTTCAGAAGCGTTGCTTAATACTGGAAGTAATTTTTCAATTTCATGTTTTCTACTTCCCGGTAATACCAGGAGAACTTCTTTTTCTTCATCTAATTGAAGTTCTTTATATAATTCAGCTTTGGTTTTAAAGTTATAACTTTCTACTCTCTCAATTAAAGGATGTCCAACATATTCAACATTAACATTTCCTCTCTTATACATTTCTTCTTCAAAAGGGAAAACTACAATCATCTTATCCACTCTTTCACGAATTTTATTTATTCTTCCCTTTCTCCAAGCCCAGATCTGGGGTGAAATGTAATAAATTATTTTTAATCCAAGTTTTTTAAGTTTTTTTGCCAATCTTAGATTAAATCCTGGATAGTCGATCAAAACTGCAAGTTCTATCTTCTCCCTTTTTACAATCTCTATAATAGACTTCTCAACTTTTAGTATAAATGGTAAATGTTTTACAACTTCAGCAAAGCCAAGAAACGCCATATCTCTTATATGATAAAGAGTATTAACTCCTGCGGAAATCATATTATCTCCACCAATTCCAAAAAGTTGAATATCATTTTGCTCATCAAGAATTTCTTTAGCCAATGCAGCACCATGCATATCACCAGAAGCTTCACCGGCAATCATTAATATTTTTGAATTTGAAGTCAAATAAATATCCTTTAATCAACCAAGAGCATAAACAGCTTTACGTTTCAATTCGGCCTGGTGTCGTTTTTTTATTCTTCGTTTACTCAATAATTTTTCAATTTGTGGTATAACATCATGGAAATTTTTAAATGGATAAAATGATATCCTGTTCTTCTCACAAAATTTTAGTAATGAACGTTTGGCAAAAATATAATCAACGTATTGAGCTGGGCACGTATCAGAAAGCCCATCACCGATATAAATAGTTATATCATCATCACTGCTATGATTGATTATATGATTTCGTTTACAGTTTGCACAGATTTTACACTCCTCATCCATAAATGGGAACGCAGGTTTCATCCTTTGGTTTTCGATAAAGTGTAGTTGGTTTGTGTAAACTGTCAAATGAGATAAATTATTTTTAGTAAAAATACGATCTATGTAATAATCAAGTCCGTCACTTACAACGATTATTTCAATATTGCTTTTGTTGCATAATTCTAAGAATTCATAAAATCCATCCTCAATTTCCATAAGATCGACGAACTTATCCATATCAGATTTATCAATATCGGGTAAGGATTCAAAAAGTTCATCCCAAAAAACTGAGGATGAAATATCACCGGCAATCCATCTTTCAGCAATTTCATTTATTATTTCTAGGTCGCCAAATTCCATAAATAGGTGATCACCAACATCCTTTTTAGCAATGGTTCCGTCAAAATCGACAAATATTTTTATTGAATGATCCATACTCTTAAACTTCAATATCCTCAGTAAAACGGACTCCAGCTAATTTCGATATACCTTCCACCTGCATTGTAACACCATACATAGTTTCAGCAGCATTCATCGTTCGTTTATTATGTGTAACAATTATGAATTGTGTGTTGTCGTTAAAATCTTCTAACAGTTTAGAAAACCGATCGATATTTGCATCGTCTAGCGGTGCATCCACTTCGTCCATAATACAGAAAGGACTTGGCTTAACAAGATAAATAGCGAAAAGCAAAGCAGTAGCTGTTAGAGTTTTTTCTCCTCCGGATAACTGTTCAATCGATGTTGGCCTTTTACCGCGAGGTTTAGCAGTAATTTCAATCTTTGCTTCCAATGGATCAACACCTTCTTGAAGGAGTAGATCGGCCTCATCACCTGGATCGAAGAGAGACTTAAAAATTTCCTTAAAATTCTCTCGGATTTTCCCAAATGTTTCAACAAAAATATTCTGAGCTGCTTCGTTGATCTCGTTAATAGTATTAAAAAGGTCTTTTTCCGAATCAATCAGATCATCTCTTTGCTTCAGAAGAAAATCCAATCGTTCTTGTTCTTCTTCGTATTCTGAATAAGCAAGTAAATTTACGGGGCCAAGATTTTTAACCTGCTGCTTCAATGAATGCACTTCTGATGACACTTCTTCGAAATTGAATTGGTCAGCATCCTCAAATTCTTTAAAAGAAAGAATTAATGAATATTCTTCTTCTATATGTTCAGTTAAATTTTCTAGTCGTAATCGGTTCTCACTAATTTTAACATCGGCAGCATGAATTTTATCGGATAATTGTTGACGGTTATGTCTAAGTGTACTTAACTGATTTTCAAGTTGAGTTGATTCATTCTTAATTTCTTGTAGTTTTTCTTTAATACCATTTTCATCATTCAAAAGCTGGTCGCGGTCAAATCTAAGATCATCCAGACCGATTTTATTTTCATCGATAACATTTTGAAGAGTGTTAAGTTCTTCCTCAGTACTAATTATATCATTGTTTCGTTTCGTAATAGAATTGTCAGTTTTAATTTTATTTTCTTCTAATCTAAGAATCGCTTCTTTTGTATTCTGCAACTGTCCCTTCAAACGCTCAAGGGTAAGTTTGTTTTGATTGAACTCATCAAGAAGATTATTATAAATTGATTCAAATTCATTCTGTTCATTCAGTATTAAGTCCAATGATGATCGTATTTGATTTCGTTCTTCAGTAAGATTCGAAATTTCGTTCTGATATTCATCAAGTAAGTTATTGTAATTGAATGTTTCAGTAATGATATCATTTATTTTTTGCTGTGCTTTTTCAATTTCTTCAGTAGACCTTTTTTTCTCAAATTCAATTTGAGATATTTGTTTTTCTATATTGTTAATTTCATTTACTAGTGTTCTACTTTGATCTGAAAGATCTCTTAAATTAATTGCATTTATCTCTTCTTCCGTTTGTTGCATTTCTTCAGCAGTATTTTTAAGATTTTCTTCATGTGTCGGGAATTCAATCTTTAAATCCTCTAATAATTTTTTCCTTCCAAAAAGTGTTTCATCTAATTGAGGCATTGAACCAGCTTCAACAACACCATTTCTCTGAACAAAGTCTCCATCCATTGTTACAAATGAGAATTGAGGATATTTTTCATGCAAGAAAATTGCGGATTCCAAATTCTTAGTGACAGCTACATTTGTAAGTAAATTTGCAAAATATGGTTTCCATTTATCTGAAGTTTCTACAAGGTCGGCAGCCCAACTAATGAAGTCTGTTTCTTTTGAAAGTTTTTTTGACTTTCTCTTTCTATCAAATTGACTTAACTTGTTTATAAAACCACCTGAGTTATTACCATTTTTTAGAATGAAGAAAGAGGCCTTACCAAGATCATATTTTTTAAGGTAATCAATAGCTTTCTTAAGGTCATTCAAATGTTCAACAAAAAGATTGTTCAGATAATTCTTTAAAGCAGCATTAAGTGCCATTCGGTATTTATCATCAGTATTTCCAACATCAGCAGCAATTGTTCTTTCGTTTTCAGTCCAACCACCATTTTCTAAAAGAACTTTTGAACCTTTTGAAATTCCCTCAAGATTATTAATCAGTGATTGAATCAATTCAATTTTATTTTTTATACCGGCAATAATATTTCTGCTTTCCAACTCTTGTTTCTGAAGTTGGTTTAACTTCTCTTCAAGCTCCTTTTTCTCTTTTTCTTTTGAAATATATTCAGCATCTGATTCAGCAATCTGTTTTTCAACATCTGCTTTCTCTTGGGTTAGTTCTTCAAGATAGCCAACGGTCTTAGCAATATTGCTTGTGGTATTTTGAATTATTAATTCTAGATTATGAATTTCATTATTAGATTTTTCGGTTAGCTCTTTAGCATTAACAATTTTATTTTCAATGATCGATATTTTATTCTCAAAATTGCTAAGCTTTTCTGATTCTGTTTTAACATTTTCCTTAAAGCTATTTAATTCATCTCTTTTAGCATCAAGTGTTGAAGAACTTTCATCAATTTGATTTTGCTTTTCGCTAATCTGATTTTCATATTCTATCAAATTTTGTTTGCTATTTTCAACATCAGTTTCTGTTTCACGAATTTGATTATTTAATTCTTCTAATTCTAAATGAAAATTTTCTATATTTCTTCTAAGTACTTTATCCCGTTCTTCCGCAACCGAAATATTTCGCTCTTTATCATGGAGCTTGTTCGTATTCTCGGATAACTCTTGTCTCTTTGAACTAAGTTCATTTTCAACAGAATAGATTTTCTCACGGAAAGAGATTAATTCGTTCTCGATTTTTCGAGTGTCAATATCAGTCGTTTCCTTTTGTCCCTCGAATTCAGTTTTACTTGTTTGAAGCTGATTCAATTCAGATGTCATTTTAGAAAAATCACGTTCAGCAAGGTCTAATTCTTTTTCCTTTAGTATTAAATGAATTTGATTGTACTTATCAGCTTTTTTAGCTTGTCTGGAGAGAGAATTAACTGTTTTTTGAACTTCCGTAACAATATCATTAACTCGGGTAAGGTCGGCTTTAACATCATCCAATCTTTTTAAGGTTAATCGTCTTCGTAGTTTATATTTATTTACACCAGCAGCTTCTTCAAACAGATGACGTCTTTCGTCCGCTTTACTGCTAAGAATTGTTTCCACCATCTTAAGCTCAATAACTGAATAGGCGTTTGCTCCCATTCCTGTATCCATGAAGAGATTGGTAATATCTTTTAATCTACAGATATTGTTATTGAGCAAATATTCACTTTCGCCTGAACGGAATATTCTGCGAGTAATTGTAACTTCACTATACTCAGTTGGGAGAATGCCTTTATCATTTACTAAGCTTAATGAAACTTCTGCCATTCCCATCGGTTTACTTGTACGAGTACCGTTGAAAATGACATTTTCCATTTTGTCACTTCTTAGAGTACTACTTTTCTGTTCACCTAATACCCATCTTATACCGTCAATGATATTTGTTTTACCACATCCGTTTGGGCCGACAATACCGGTTATCCCTCTGTTAAAATCAATAACAGTTTTATTAGCAAAAGATTTAAAACCAAATATTTCAAGTTTAGATAGATACAATCAGAAAATTCCTACATCATATGTTGAAATTGATTAAAAGTGGTTATTATATAATCAATAGAAGCGTAGGAGAACTGAAAATAAAAGAGTGTGCCTCCAAGAAGTATGAAAATTACTACTAATGCGTAAAAATATACGCGAATAGAGCCGATATCAAATATGACATAGACTCCTTTCAGCAATCTTTGAATTGTCCAGATGAAATACAAACCAAGAAACATAAAAATATAGGGATTTATAATATTTACTTCTAAAATTCTATAAAGAACCATGGTTAAAGGTAAAAGAATAACAACAGGAAGAAATGCCCAGACAATGGTGAAAAATATATTTCTGTAATAGATTTTTGTTCTAATAAAAAATGATGTCCATTTAACTATAATACTTGTCAGTAAAAATAGAGCGAAACTGATTCCAAGTAATAAAACGAAAGCTTCTATTGGATTCCATGCAAAATAACTAACAAAATCAATTATGGAAGGATTTCCTAATGCAATTAAGATTTTATCAAAATACAAACTTGTTCTGGAGTAGAAAAAGATATTGCTGAGCAATAATGCATGCGCGCCAACTAGAACAAACAATAATATAGTAGAATGAACTCCTGACATAATTCTGTGGTCTCTAATGTCAGAAAAGAAATTATACGGACGAAGTAATGCTCTTAATGCATCTTCTCGAAATTTCTTTTTTGAATTTACTAAGATGCCCATAAATATGGATAATGCTAGTCCAATGAAAATAAAAAATAAAGGTGCGTCTTCAGATTTACTGCCAAGAGGTATCGTAATTCTATTAAATCTCTTCAGCTTAGATTTAATAACATTGTATCCAATTCTATTTATATTTCTATCCGCACCGAGTATTCCTATCTGATAATGGTTATTTGTAGAAAATTTTGAATAGAGAGAATTAAAATCTCCATAATAATCGAACATTGAATTAATAAAGAATCCTGATATTTTTTTAGAACGTGAAATATCAATTATCTCTTCGTAAAATTTTGCTTGTCCTTCTATGGAATATGTGTTTAGATAACCATTTGTGTTCCCATTATATGATGGATAAGTAGCGCTGCTAATAAATATGTTACTACCACCTAAACTGCTAATACTATTTGTAAGCTTATTTTCAACTTTATTCATATCTGGTGAATAAAGCTCTATTCCATATAGATCAAGGTTTTCAATTTTCTTTTCGGGGAATCCAATAAATGAAGCAAATGTAAGTTGATCACTATTTTCGACCAATTTTGATAAATCTGAAATAAATTCTTTGTGAGATTTCGAATCAGCGATATAACTACTCCCAAACCCGAATCCAAGGAGAGATTGGTAATTTACATAAGCTTGATAGAGATCTTTAAAATAGTCAGTTGCTCTATCTCTGAAATTTAAATCATCAGCAAAGCGTTCTGGGACTGAGTTCAAAGGGATTTCTATAAATGCAAATAATCCTAACTCTTGGCAAATATTTAGAGCAAATGGATGTGGTGTGTCTTTTATAAAGAAGATACTATTAACACCCATATTTTTAATAATTTCTAGATCATTCTTTAGTTTGCTGTAACCTATTAGATTTCCAAAGTGTTCATCTGAAATAATGTATGAAACACCATGAAGAGCAAAATCCTTTGAGTTAAGTAATAATCCCTTTTCACTTTTCTCGAATTTGTATAGAACTATGTTCTTTTGGATCTCGTCAACTACCGAATCTCTTTTTGTTAATGAGAACTTAGCAACATAATTATTTGGACTCTCGGGTGACCAAAGATCAATATTTCTTAAATTAATACTGTGTTGAGCTGATTTTTTATTCCTATCCGGATAAAGCTTTCTTTCGTAAGCAATATTCCCAGTTTGATCAATTAAGGTCACGCCTAATCGATATTTTGTACGTTCACGTTTTTCAAAAATATAGTTAAATGAAAAATCAAAGTTTATTTTTGCTCTGGTCTTTCTACTATTAAATTCAGCCGAAAAATCTAAAAGTTCTAAATTCTCCTTCGGATAAACTTCAAGAAAGACTTCTCGTAATATTCCACCTGAATGCTTTGGAAATAAAAATCTTTGATGTAAGGGGATAGTCGATTTTGAATCTAGTTCTTCAATTATTTTTAGAGTAAGAATGTTTTCGTTTTCAACATTGATCAGTTCGTTTGGAATGTCGATAGAAAAAGGAATATTTCCACCAGTTCGCTTAGCTAGGATTAGATCATTTAGATAGATCTCCACTAAATAGGAAACACCAAGAAAATGTATTCTAAGAAGATTATTTTTAAGCAAAGTTGAATCAATATCTAATGCCTTTTTAAAAATTATTGGATCATTAGAATTAAATTTTGAAGGAATATTTACTTGAGCACTTGACTCCTCAGCATCTTCAACGTAAACTTGCCAATCAGAGTTAAGCGGGATGAATTTTCTGGTTAAAGTATTAGAGTAATTAACCGTATCAATTTGATATGAATCATCTAATGGAAGTTCTTTAATTTTAATTTGAGAAAATGAAGTCAACGAAGTAAATAATAAGAGAAATAATAGAGAAAGGGATTTTTTCATAATTTTATCAATTTTCTAAAAAAAGACGATAACAAATATACTAAAGAAAGGAGGCGAAATCAATGAGAAAATCTGCTAAAACAAACTGTAATAAGGATTTATGA
>JBDLIN010000070.1:0-16170 GCA_039714835.1 Bacteroidota bacterium
TTTTGACAAAAAGGATCATCTACTTTTTCTTGAAGGTAAAGTCATAATAAAAAATCTAAAAAAAGATGAGCCGGATTTAAACCTACTTATAGAAGAATTTTATAATGGAAACTACCAAGTCGAAGAAATTGTAGAAGATAAACATCTTGGTCGAATGAAAATCGCACTTAGCTGGTTAGTTCAGAATAGAAATAATGCAAGAATATTTTATTTGAAAGATTTTAAGAGTGTTGAGGAATTATATGAAAAAGCTACGGTGAGTGACTGATAATATTTTAGGTGAATCATTTAAGAACTTATTTATTCGTCATTGCGACGAAGCAATCTCTTTCTATTCTATATTAAGATCACTTCGTCCCGACTAGTCGGTACTCATGATGACAACTTTCACACATTTTTTTCAACTGACCCAACCAGCAAGAATGCTGGGCAAGTAATCAGTGGAAAAATAAACTAAAGCCACCGTTTGGACGATAGCTTACAACAAATTGTTATTATTCAATTATCCTATTCTTCAAATCCATTTGTTCGTGCAAAATCCTTGTTATTTCAATTTCGTTAATATCAATCTTTCTGTAAAAAATAATATGTCTACCTGCTCTAAATCCAAATAAGTTCTCTAATACTTTATTATAATTTTTTCCTAAGTCAGGATTTTCAGCAATCTCTCTGCAATTTTCTATCAACATTTGGTAGTACGTATCAGCCTGTCGCTCAGACCAAGTTTCAAAAGTATAATTCCAAATTTTGGATAGATCTTCTACTGCTTTGTTGGTAAAATTGTAGTTAGCCATTCAATTTTTTCTTTTTTAATCCCTCTAAATGCTTTTTTGGACTGAAATCGCTGGCAATCCCACTTTCAATTCCCTCGCTAATAGCATCTTTCAATGCAATCATCTTTTTTTCTTCTTCCTCTAATAATCTTAGCCCTGCTCTAATTACTTCACTTGCATTCTTGTATCTTCCTACTGTTATTCTACTTTTAACAAAATTGTCAAAATAGTTTCCTAATGATATCGATGTATTCCTATTCATAATTCTATTTCTTATTATTTTATTAAAAATATACCAATAATTGGTAACTTTGTCAAATTAGGTCATTATATTCTAATCCACATAATTTCATAAACAAAGCCACCATATGGATATTGGCTTATAACTATTTAAAAGATTATTGAGTGAAGAAAAATTATATAAGAAAGCGGCATTATAATGTAAGTTTAGAAACCCGACTTTTTTAAAAAGTCGGATTTCTGAGTAAAATATTTGACTAGAGTTTTTTAACTTCTGTGTACCAATTACTTGATTCCTCAAGCATTGAATTCACTCTATTCACAAGTTTATGCGGATCGCTCAGATATCCTTCTAATAATAAGGATGTATCATATAACTGCTCTGTAACTTCTGCTATATACTTGTCGTTTGGATCTGATTTAAAAACTTTAAGAAGATTTCTAATAAGTTTATGATCTTTATTTACTTCAATTGTCTTTTGAGGAATTTCATCTTTATTCGCCATCATGTTCATCATTTTTTGCATTGATGCAGACATAGTACTATCGACATTAACTAAACATGCTGGACTATCATCTAATCTCTCAGATACTTTTACTTCTTTAACTTTTTCTCCGAGTATATCTTTCATTTTACTTAACAGACTAGTAAACTGAAGTTCATCATCCTTTGAGAGAGTTTCTTCTTTAGTTTTTTTAGCTTCAACATCTTCATGTTTTTCAAGATCTTTTAATTCTGTTTGATCAACGGATTTAAGATCATGATCTTTATATTTTGCTAAAGAGCTTATAACAAATTCATCAACAGGATCATATAAATAAAGTACTTCAATTCCTTTTTTTCTATAAACCTCAAGATGAGGATCCATTTTCAACGCATCTCTACTTGAGCCTGTCATGTAATAAATTTCTTTCTGATCTTCCTTCATCCTTTCAACATATTCAGCCAATGAAGTTAAAGATTCATTTTCTGAGTTCACTGACGAATCAAATCTAAGCAGTTCAGAATATTTTTCTTGATTTGCATAATCAGTATATCCCATTTTGAAAATTCGTGCATATTCCTTCCAAAACTCTGAGTACTTTTCTTTATCATCTTTCGCTAGTTTAGATAAAGCGGCGAGGATTTGACTAGTTACACTACTTGCAATTTTAGTGAATATTATATTTTCTTGAAGAGTTTCTCTAGAAATATTTAACGGAAGATCCTCTGAATCAACAACACCTCTAGCAAAACTTAAGTATTCAGGAAGAAGTTCTTTATTTTTATGCTGAATAAGAACCCTTCTTATGTAAAGATCTAAACCGTAATCTTCTCTATTAAAACCAAACATATCCATGTTCTTCTTCGGAATAAATAGTAAAGAATTAAATTGAATTGGTGCATCAACCGAACGATGAATGGTTTCTAATGGTTCTTCACTATCATAAGTTAGGAATTTATAAAACTCATTATACTGTTCTTTTTTTACAGAAGATTTAGGCTCTCTCCAGATAGCAGAAATAGTATTTAATTGTTCTTTTTCAAATTTGATTGGGAAGGTAATAAAATTAGAATGTTTCTTTACAACACTTTCAATTCGATATTTTTCTGCAAATTCTTTTTCATCTTCTTTTAGATGAATTATAATTTTCGTACCTCTATCTACATCTTTATCTAATTCAGACACATCAAAACTACCCAAACCATCTGATTCCCACTTTATTGGTTTTGCATCTTTATTGAGTGAGCGAGAAATAACTTCAACTTTATCAGCAACCATGAAAACAGAATAAAATCCAACACCAAATTTACCTATGATATTGTTAGCTTGTTCTTTACTTGCTGAAAGTTGCTTCAAGAAGTCTGCTGATCCAGATTTTGCAATTGTACCAATGTTTTTGATAATCTCATCTTTGGTCATTCCAATTCCGGTATCAGAAATAGTTAAGAGTTTGTTCTTTTCATCAGCTTCAATGGTGATTTCTAAAGGTAAATCGTTTTGCAAAATCTCAGAACCCTTATTTGATTCAAAACGAAGTTTGTCAAGTGCATCTGAAGCATTGGAAATTAATTCACGAATGAAAATTTCCTTATTTGTGTAGAGTGAGTGGACAAGAATATTTAATAATTCTTTGACTTCCGCTTTAAACTCATATTGATTTGTTTTTTCTTTTACATTACTCATAGAATCCTCCATAGATAATCTATTTTTCAGAATATAATTTTTTTTTGTGATTAGATGCCGGGAAAATAAAATAGCTTCAAATATTTTTTACTTCATAGCAAATTTTTGAATAATAAATCTTACAATTACTGCTGTGGCGAGCATTAATAAAATGTATATTAATATTGTCTTGAAAGAAGTTCTTCTGAAACTAAAACAAAATTTTCTTCCCCTCCAACCACAATCTTTGCATCTATAATATGACCATAATCCAAGCTTACTGCTACGTTCAAATTTATTTTTCGGACGTGATTTTCTCAATTGTCCAACAGCATTGCAACTAGGGCATTGCTCAAATGAGTGGTCTTTTTTAAACAGTATTGCTTCGAATTTCATTATCCCACTAAAATTTTTATTATACTAACCAACAAAAATACTGAAAATATTTTTTTAAATACAGCATCTGGGATAATATGTATCAATTTTACTCCTACCCATGCACCGATAACTGCTCCTATTCCTAACAATGATCCAATTAGTATATTAATATATCCAAGTTGATAAGTATCAGGATTCCAGTTCTTACTTAAAAATATAAATGAAACAATAGCGCTTAACATAGTTAGTACAACAGCCGGAGTTGACGTTCCAACAGCTAATTTAATATTTCCTTTAAAATAATAAATAAGTAAGGGGACGTAGAATACACCTCCTCCAAACCCGATTAAAGAACCGACTCCTCCAAACACAATACCTAATATGAATAAAGCTCTCTTATCCAAATGTTTATAAGATTTCTGTTTTTCGTCTTTACTAAAAAAGAACAGTATAGCAACAGTAATAAGAAAAACAGATATTAGATACTTGAGAGCAGTCGGATCTAAATTTACAATTACTCTCGGAACAATAGATGCAGAAATAACACAACCTACTCCCAGAAATAATCCATTCTCAAGAGAAACATTATCCTTTTTCCAATGATTAACAAAAGAGGAAGAGGAAGAAAATATTCCAGCAAATAATGATGTTGCTATAGCAGATATCGTAACGAGATTATTTTCCACACCGATGTGAGGTAAAATAAATAATAGTGTCGGTAGAAATACTAATCCACCACCAATTCCGAACAAACCAGACAGAATACCAGTAATAAATCCGATTATTAGTGGTAGTATAGCGAAAAGTGGATTAATTAGTGATACCTAAAAGGTTGTTGTAAGCATTTCCATTTTGTAATATAGAAGTTGCAACTTCAAATTGTCGGTCATGTTTCAATGACTGTAAGATTCTTCCTGATCTACCATCAATTCTTGCTGCTAATTCTTCTTTTATAAGACAAATAATTTCTTGGTTATATTTTTCTAGCTCAGCGATTTTCTCATCTTCATATTCTTGATCAAGTTGAGATATAAGATTAAAAATATCTTCTTGCATTTCCTCTTTTTCAGCAATTACTCTCAAATCCTCTAAAAGTTTTTCAGATTTTGATGAGTAATCAAACTTATTCGCTTTAATATATTCAATAAACTTTTGAAATAAATCATCATCAGCAAGTTGATTAATATCGGTAACATCATGAGTATTAAAGTAATTCGTTGCAAATCTAAAAAACATTCCTCTAGCTAATAATACCTGTATCTGCTTCGATTCTGATTTATTAGAAATAATTGTATCAGGAGTAATACCACCATTTGCAAATACTTCTCGCATGTTATCAGTGTAAAATCCTTCTTCTTCATCAACATTTTCACCCTCAAAAATGTCAGCTTTTTTTGTATAGTCAATTTTCTGTATACATCTTCCACTAGGAGTATAGTACTTTGCTGTAGTAATTTTTAGAGATGTGTTGAATGACAGTGGTAATACAGTTTGAACTAATCCTTTTCCGAAAGATTGAGTACCAACGATCACACCTCTGTCATGATCTTTGAGTGCACCGGCAACAATCTCAGAAGCGGAAGCTGATCCACCATCTATTAATGCTACCACTCTCTGGTCCTTCATTAGTGGTTCTTCTTCAGCAAAATACTTTGAAGCGGAATGAGAATCTCTACCTACTACTGAAACTATGAGTTCTTTTCGTTTTAAGAATTTCTCACTTACATCGATAGCCTGATCTAATAAACCGCCAGGATTCCCTCTTAAGTCTACTATTATTGACTTTATATCCTTCACTTTTTCCAGCTCAACTAAAGCATTTTTAACTTCAGTACCTGCTGATCTTGAGAATCCGCTAAGTTTTAGGTATGCAGTATTTCCATCTTCAGGAACAAATCCATAATATGTTAAATTCTTTATTGTAATTTCCTCAAGTACAATCTCAAAAAGAAGATTATCATCAATACCTTCTCGCTGAATTGTTAGTTGAATTATCTTACCTGGTTCACCTTTAAGATAAGAACTAAGTTTTTCATAATTATCCTTGCATAATTCGACACTATCAACTTTAACAATCACATCTCCAACCCTTAAACCTTGACGCTGAGCTGGGTATCCTTCCATTAGCTCTAAAATTATTACTTTCTCATTACGGAGTCCAACACTCGTACCAATTCCTCCATATTTCCCGGTAGTTACTATATCAAAATCTTTTTTCATTGTTTCGTCAATATAGTTAGTATAAGGATCTAATGATGAAAGCATTCCTTTTATACCAGAGATCATAAAATTTTCAGGATTAATATTATCCACGTAATTCAAAGTAACTTCTTTGTAAACTTTCCCAAAAATATCTATGCTTTTTGATATCTTGAAATAGATATCAGAATCTTGATTTACAAATCCAGTAATTCCCATATATGAAATCAGTATAAGTGCAATTATTTTTTTATTAAACATTCTATTTCCTTTCCAGGTTTTCCAAAGTCTTAATTTCATTGATAATTTGCTGATGAACTTCTTCAATACTTTTCGTACCATCAATTTTTTTTATTCTATCTTCTGCTTCACATAGTTCCAAATATCCCCTGTAAACATTTCGGTAAAATTCATTTTCAGAAAGTTCAATTCTGTCTAAATTATTTTCACCATGATTTAAGCGTCTCCTGGAAATCTCTTCAAACGGAACATCAATAAAAAAAGTTATATTTGGTATAGCTCCATTGATAGCAAAATATTGTATTTCTTTTACAGAATTAATGCTTATCCCTCTTCCATAACCTTGATAAGCTATTGAAGAATCATGGAATCGATCAGAAATAACGTAATATCCCTTTTCAAGTAAGGGAATGATTTTTTCTCTAACCAATTGAGCTCTACTAGAAGAAAAAAGTAGTAGTTCTGACTCAATTGTCATTTCTGTATTTTTCTTATCTAAAAGAATATCTCGAATTTTTTCGGAAATCTCCGTCCCACCAGGTTCTCTAATAATTTCTACTTTTTTTTCACTTGCCTCAAAGTAGTTTTTAAGAAGTTCTACCTGGGTAGATTTACCACAGAAATCCAATCCTTCAAAAGTTATAAACATAGTTAGTATTGTTTAATTATATAGTTTAATGCTTTAGGTTCAACATTAGTTGTTTTGGTAAATTTTGGAATTTCAATAGTGGGTTCAACAATGCCTAAGGTATCTTTGAAAGCTTGCTGAAATTTCACATATGCATAAATCTCATCTGGATTTAGAGTTCCCAAAGTTTTTATTCCGCCACGTAGTGTAACATTAATTTTTGAGGGAAATAAAGAAAGTTCTCTTGAAGGAGGGACACCAATTACTTCTACAGGAATTTCATCGAAAACCTTATCAACGATTTTCTGTACGTCAAAATTTATTTTACAGCTATTTAATTCATAAGATACATGCTTAATCGGTTCCAAAGATACATCTTCTAAAATCATATCATCAAGTTCTTCATATACAATACTCTTTGTAATAACAGCATTCATTTTCCTAATGAGGCTTCTTGGACCAGTAATGCGAACTGAATCAGGCTTTAAAGTAATTTCAGAAACCAAACCGTAATCTGATTTCGTCCCAACTGAAATATTTGGAATAATAGGAACTATTTTATTACTCATTCTTTCAACCGAGTAATCAATTTGAGTTGGATTAATACGAACAACTTGAACACTAGAGGTTAACCAAGGATTCTGTGAAAGCACTTCTCTCAATTGAATTTGTTGCTTACCAGTTTTCTGCTCAGTTGAAATTTCTAATTTATTTTCTGGACCCATAGTTACCTGTGCTAAAGCCCATCCTACTCCTTGAAGACTAAGTGTAGCATCAAAAGTTGATTGCGATTGAATAGTATAATCATCCTTGAACTCAGTAAATTCGATGGGGACATTAATGATAGTTGTATATTCGTCTGAAAAAGAAACGAATACCCAGAGAACTATAGAGAATATTGTTGATGAGATTATTGTTGCTAAATTCGGTTTCATAAAAACTAGAAATTATAACTTTTTAAATTCTTTTATTAAAACTCAATTTGATTAATTTATTATGAAGTAATCAATAGACAAAAATAAAAAAACTCCACGTAAAGTGGAGTTCAAAATTACCAATACTAAGAAATTCTTATAATATTTCCTGAAAATAATCAAGCAGAACTCTTCTGTTCGCTTTAGATATCTCCCTTCCTTGAATAGGGAAATTAGAAGTATTCCTCGCTAATCTTCGTAAAGCATGAACATTCATATTAACGATTTCATGATTAAGTTCTTTCTTTTTCTTTTTAGGAGCAGAAGGTTTTTTGTCTTCAGAATGTTCTATTTCAGAGTGAGCCTCGGCTCTTAGCTTAGCAAGAGTATCGCTTCCTTTAATTTGAGCTGATTTAACTTTAGGTTTTTTCTCAACTTTTTTCTCTTCCTTAGGTAAATCAACTTTTTCTTGAACTACTTTTTCTGGTTCTTTTCGTACTGGTTTCGTTTTAATAATCTTTTCTTCTGCGAATTGTAGTGATGGTTCCTCTTTTTCAGTCTTTATTTTTTCCTCTGCTATTACTGCAGGAGTCGTAACTTTCTTTGAAACAACTTTTGATTTCTTTTTAGTTTTTGTTTTTATTCTTTGTCCATCAATAAATGGTACTAATTCTTCATGTGGACGTGGAATAACATGCGCTGATAAAAGTTCTCCAACTCTTTGAGCTGCTGCTGCTCCGGCATCAACTGCCGACTTAACTGCAGCCACTTCACCAACCACTTTAATAGTGATAAGGCCTCCGGTACTTTTCTCTTTATCAACAAGCTTCACATTTGCTGCTTTTACCATTGCATCAGCAGCTTCAATAGCACCAACAAGCCCTTTGGTTTCTATGAGACCAAGTGCTAGTAACATAATTGTAACTATTTATTATTTGTTTGGTAAAATTATTTCTACGTCTGAATGAGGTCTAGGAATAACATGAACTGAAACTAATTCCCCTACTCTCTGTGCTGCCGCTGCTCCAGCATCTGTAGCCGCTTTAACTGCACCAACATCTCCTCTAACCATAACAGTAACATACCCGCCGCCAATAGCTTCTTTTCCTATTAACTCAACCTTTGCGGCTTTTACCATAGCATCTGCAGCTTCAATTGAACCAACTAATCCTTTGGTTTCAATCATTCCAAGTGCATCAAGTGTCATATAATGCTCCCAAGTTTAATTAAGATACATCCAAAATAATTTAATAAGTTAAAAATGTCAATTGTAAAAATGAATGCTCCAGTATTTTATACATTCATTTCTAAATAATCCTGTAAAATAACTGATGCAGCATTCATATCTACCAGGCTTTTATTACGTCTTTTCTTTTTAGATGGAACACTCTGTAAAATCCTTTCTTTAGCAATTGATGAAGAATATCGTTCATCAACAAGAACAATTTCAATTGGTTTTCTTTTGAAAAGCTCCTCACGAAATTTTTCAACTAATAAAGTACTACTTGATTTACTACCATCTTCTTTTAGCGGATATCCTAGGACAATCAGCTCAACTATGTATTCAGTAAATATCTTATCAAATTTCTTCCAAAAATTTGCATCATTTTCGATGGTCATGAGAGGATAAGCAAACATTCTCAACGGATCAGTAATAGCAATACCAACTCTTTTTTCTCCATAATCTACAGCTAATATTCTTCTATATTCTTGATCATTCATTTTAATGTTGGCCATGAGTAGAAGCGAAACGTTCCGCTGAAAAGATGTCTTTATTCTTTTTTAATCTTTCTATCAACCTACTAAGATGCTCCAAATCAGATACATATACAGTTACTGTACCAGTGAACATTGAACCTTGAGCACTAATATTTATTGCTTTGATATTTGTGTTTCTATAGCTTGTAATTGAGTTTGAGATGAAGCTTAATAGTCCAGGTTTGTCTTCCCCGCGAATATTGATCCCAGCAACAAAAAATCCACCAAGTTTATTAGCCCAGTTAACCTGAACCAATTTCTCTTCACTTGTTTTGACCATATGAATTAGATTTTTACAATCCCTTCTATGAATTTTCATACCTTCGCCAATTGTAATATAACCTACTACCGGATCACCCGGAATTGGATTACAGCATTTAGCAAAAACATAATCAATTCCTTTGTATTCATCTTCAACCAATATTTCTGTTTTAGAAGATGTTCTAGCTAATTCTGCAAAACTTTCGTATTCAAGTTCTGGAGCAAGCTTATCTTCTTTAACTTCAGGAGGTTCAAGTATTTCATCTAAATCTAACTTGTTATGTGCAATAGCAGTAAAAAACTGATTCTGATTATCAAATTTTAATTTTCGAACTAGTTTATTAAGTTCATCCCTATCAAATACCTTTTTAATTTTCTTTAATCGTTTATCCCAAATATCCTTACCGGATTGAACAATTTTTTCTTCTTCTTGATTCAAAAACTTCCTAATGTTTGCTTTAGCTTTATGAGTCTGTACAAACTGCAGCCAGTTTTTATTTGGTTTTTGATTTTTAGATGTTATAATATCAACTTGATCACCACTATTTAATAGCGTATTTAACGGAACAATTTTCCCATTCACCTTTGCACCAATACAATTAAAACCAACACGTGTATGTATTTCAAAAGCAAAGTCAACAGGAGTTGAACGCTTTGGTAATCGACGTAAGTCACCCTTTGGGGTAAATACATAAATTTCATCTTGATATAAGTTTAGTTTGAAACTAGCAAGAAGTTCTTTTGGAGCTTCAGTTTTAGAAACGTTCTCAAAAATATCTCGCACCCAATTTATCCAGTCTTCTAACTCACTATCAGTATTTACAAAATTCTCTTTATATTTCCAGTGAGCAGCAACACCTCTTTCAGCTATTTCATGCATTTTTCTTGTTCTAATTTGTACTTCTACTAACCTTCCAGATGGGCCAATAACAGTATTATGTATTGATTGATAATTATTCTTTTTGGGAATAGAGATATAATCTTTAAATCTATCAGCAATCGGTTTATAGAGTTGGTTAATTACTCCTAATACATAATAACATTCATTTTGATCATTACTTTCAAGTATAATTCTTACCGCAAACAGATCATAAATATTATCAAAGGTGGTATTTTGATTCAGCATTTTCCTATAAATACTAAAGATATGTTTTGCACGTCCACCAATTTCATATTTTAATCCATGTTCATTTAATTTTTTCTCAATTGGTGATGTGAACTTTGATATATATGCTTCACGTTCCTTTCTTTTATCTTTAATTTTTTTTGCAATACCTTCATACTCCACTCTATTAAGATATTTAAACGATAAATCTTCTAATTCCCATTTTACTCGACCTAGACCAAATCGATTTGCAAACGGAGCATAAATATCAACTGTTTCCTTTGAAATACGTCTTTGTTTTTGTGAAGGAACAAATTCGAGAGTCCTCATATTATGAAGACGATCTGCAAACTTAACAAGTATAACTCTAATATCTTTCACCAAAGACAGAAGCATCTTTCTATAGTTTTCAGCTTGGCTGATCTCATGACCAGTAAATACACCACTAATTTTAGTAACTCCATCTACTATTTCAGAGACTTCTGGACTAAATTCTTTTGAAATGAAATCAAGACTAAATTCGGTATCTTCAACAACATCATGCAAAAGAGCAGCAACAACAGAAATATCATCAAGGGGCATTTCGCTAGCAATAATTAATGCTACTTCGTATGGATGTAGAAAATAGGGTTCTCCCGAAGCACGAAAATCATTCTTGTGCGCTTCAGCAGCAAGATGAAAAGCTTTTGAGATCATATTCTCATCAACTTTTGTTAGATTAGATTTGCACCTATCAACAAGCTCATTTAATAATTTTGAACGATATTCTTCCGATAGTTCTGTCATTTTCAAGTATAGTTAATTTACTTAACTAAAATATACATAAATTAAGTGATAGTTTGTATTTTATTGTATTACAGTAAGTTATACAGTTTGATTAAATTTATAAATAGTGCTTTTTCATAAAAATATCTCAAATTATAGAGTGCCAAATGTTCTATCACCGGCATCTCCCAAGCCAGGTAATATGTAACCATTTTTATTCAATTCTCTATCAAGAGCAGCAGTATAAATTTTAATATCTGGATGATCAGATTGTAATTTTTTCACTCCCTCCGGAGATGCGATTAGATTCGCCATTATTAATTCACGTGCTCCCCTCTCTTTTAGGAAATTTGCAGCGGCCGATGCACTACCTCCAGTAGCTAACATCGGATCCAGAATTATAACGGTTGAAATCTCTAAATGCTTAGGTGCTTTATAATAATAATCAACTGGTTGAAGAGTTTTTTCATCTCTCTGCAATCCTATATGACCAACTTTGGCTTGAGGAATCATTTCAATAAATGAATTAACCAAACTTAAACCAGCTCGTAAAACTGGGACTAATACAATCTGTTTTGAAAGTTTGAATCCTTCAGTTATCTCAAGTGGAGTTTCAACTTTAATTTCAGAAACAGCAAATTCCTTACTAATCTCAGAGGCTAGGATATATGCAATTCTTCTTACTGCTAATCTAAATTGATATTCTTTAGTCTCTACATTTCTCAGATATGTAATATCTCTTTGAATTAGCGGGTTATCAATAACTGTTATATTTTTCATGAACTTTCCTCTTGGATTTTTCTGCCAAGTATAGATAATAAATTAATAAAGGGTGATCTTGGTGGAGTATAATTAAAACTAATTTCAGATAATTTATTTCCTGGAACATTATTCTGTATAAGTGAAGAAATAATATCGGCATAACCGATCACTTCCTCTCTTCCAAAAAACTCCGCACCATAAATAAATTTCGTATCTGGATTAAAAATTATTTTTCCAAATACTTTACTGCTATCAGGCATTACTTTTATTATGTTATTAGTTACTGCTGTAACAGATTTGTAACGAAAACCTAGTTTGTGTAAATCTCGTATTGATAATCCTACAGAGGAATAAGTTTTATCAAATATTTTTACAGCAATGTTTTTAACTAAAGGTTTAGAAATTTCAAATGCTCCCGCTGCATTAGCCCCAGCAATATGTCCTTGCTGATGAGCAATGGTTGCAATTGGCATATAGGATGGTCTGTTTGATATTTTATCAACTACTTCGCAATTATCACCAGCAGCAAAAATATTAGGATCAGAAGTTTTTTGCTTATTATCTACTTTTAATCCTCCGTGTGCTCCCATATTCAATTTTGCTTTGAGTGCTAAAGATACATTGGGAGCAACTCCGATAGATACAAGTACTAAATCATTTTTTTTTGTTTTCCCGTCGATTTTTACACTTTTAACTTTATTATTTTCAAACAAATACTCAGCTGCTCCCGCATTTCCAATAAATTCTATCTCATGCTCCCTAAGAGTATCTGCAATTAAATGTTGAATTTCTAATTCACTATTAGGCATAGGATATTCTTGAGCTTCAAGAATTGATACCTTTTTTCCTTTCATTTTAAATGCATCAGCTGCCTCTAAACCTATAAAACTTGCTCCAATAATTAGGACATTATTTATACTATTGTTATCACAAAAATCTTTTATTTGTAAATAATCATTTACTGACTTTAGATAAAATACATTCTCAAGATTACTACCAAATGATGAAATCCTTTTAGTAGTTGAACCTGTACACAATATTAATTTATCATAGGTGAAGATTTTTTCAGTATTATCTTTAAGATCTCTAACAAGAATACTTTTATTTATTCTATTTATATTTTCAACTCGATGTTTTGTAAATACCTTTACACCCTTCTTTTCAAGAAATGAATCTTCATCAAAAAAGACAATTTTCTTATAATCATCAATATCACCAGAGATCAAATATGGTAACTCACAAGTACCTGTAGAAATAAAATCTCCAGCTTCAAACATAATTACTTCGGCGTTCGGATCAACTCTCTTTGCTTTTGCTGCAGCACTTGGACCTGCTGCATTACCTCCAACAATTATTATCCTCTTTTGATTCATCTTATTAATTCTTTCTCTGATTTATTCATCTGGGTTTTTGTTTTTTAGACTTATGGTTACAGAAACACCATCAAATCCAAAATGTTTTCTTACCATTTTCTCAAGAAATCTTCTATAGGAATCTGGAACATACTTTATCTCATTTCCAAAGAAGAGAAAAATTGGGTATTTACTTCCAACTTGTGTTATATATTTAATTTTAACCTCTTTACCAGTTGGCGTTGCCGGAGGGGGTATTTTTATAATTTCTGGTAAGAGTAAATCATTTAGAGTTTTCGTGGGAATTTTCTTTTTTCGTTCTTCCTCTATTTCTTTGGCCAGTTCTACAGTTTTAATTATTCTTTGCTTTGTTAATGCAGATATAAAAATAATATTGATATATGATGCTGATCCAAGTTTTTCTTTAATTTTACTTTCAAATTCTTTTGCTGTATTTGTTTCTTTTTCAATTAAGTCCCATTTATTTACAGCTATAATGATTCCCTTTCTTCTTTGAATGGCCTCAGCAATTATTTTTTGATCTTGATTTTCTAAACCGTATTTAGCATCTAACATAATAATTGCAACATCCGAATTTGCAAGAGCTCTAAGTGTTCTAACATTTGAGTAAAATTCAATGTTCTCTTTAACCTTAGTTCTTTTTCTCAGTCCGGCTGTATCAACTAAAACAATTTCTTCACCATGATATCTAAGTATTGAATTTATACTGTCACGAGTCGTTCCCGGAATATTTGTTACAATACTCCTATCATAACCGAGTAATGAATTGGTTAGAGAAGACTTGCCAGAATTGGGACGGCCAACAATCGCTATCTTTAAACGATTATCCTCTTCTTCTTCAGAAGGATCATAAGAGATCACACTGAATAGTTCATCTAAAAGGTCACCGATATTTCTACCATGAATAGCAGATATATCATAAACACTGCCTAATCCGAGACTGTAAAATTCAGCGGCATGCATTCCTTGATCAGGATTATCTAATTTATTGACAATTAGGAATATTGGTTTCTCTGAAGATCGAAGCATATTAGCAATAATTTCATCAACCGGTGTTAAACCATCTCGTCCATCAACAACAAAGAAAATTGCATCTGCTTCATCAAGAGCAATTTCAACTTGTTCGCGAATTGCTGTCTCAAATAACTCATTAGAATCCGGAACATACCCTCCGGTATCCATAATTTGAAACAGTTTCCCATCCCATTCAACTTCACCATAATGGCGATCGCGTGTTACACCACTTTCATCATCAACAATTGCATTTTTTGATTTCGTTAGTCTATTAAAAAACGTCGATTTCCCCACGTTGGGGCGTCCTACTATTACAACTAATGGAATACTCATTTTTTCATAGTGATTTTAATTTGAATTCAAATTTAATTAAATACTCTTATAATAAAAAGTTAGGGGAAATGGATGAACAGTTTTAGGATGGTTATTCTATATTGAATTCTAAAATTGCATTACTGTCAATATTAAAAGTATTCCACAACTCTTGATCAATATTATTATCAATAATCTTTATAATTTCCCCATCTTTTATCCAATATATTCGAGGAGGTGCAGTATCAATTAGATTAAAAAAGTCATCCACATTAATTTTATTGTAAGGAAAATCAGTAGTGGTTATGGCATTAAACTTCTTGATCTCCTCATCAGTTTCAGTAAATATTAATTGATACACATTAGGAAATTCTTCTAATTCAGTATTTATCCTCTTTAAAGTTTTTGCTGTCTCTATACAATGTTCGCAGCTTGCTTCAAAAACTGCTACAATATTTTCATTTTCCGCTAAATCAACTCTACCTACATTTTCAAAATTAGTGAACTTAGAAAATGGGAATTCATTTGATGATTTTATTGGAACCATAAGAAATACGATTAGGATTGATAACACAATTAAAGTGCTGGGAAGAACTTTTTTATTCTGATTTCTATCAGAATGTTTGAATACAAAATAAGTGAGAATTACTAAAACAATATTTTTTATAATTGCTTCCAGAGGACTCATACTTATCATCGAGCTAAAACATCCGCAATTTTCATTGTCCCCAAGTAAAATAAGAATCAACATGTGACCAATGAAAATGGTCAATAAAAATAGTGTTACAGGTGAAATTATTTTTCTTAAATAATTTTTCTGAAGAAAGAGTAATCCAATAGCTAATTCAAAAGCAATAAAAATCCGAGCAAAGTAACTTGCTATTTCTCTATCCGGAAACAATCCTTGGTCTATAAGTGTGATCTCAAAATATCCAGGAGAAATAATTTTTGAAATCGCAGAAAGTATAAATGTGACTGAAATAATTATTCGGAAGGAAATCAACAGTTTTTGGTTCATTATTAGTTACATCCAAGCTTATAGTATTATATATCTCATTACAGTAAAAATACACAATATTTCACAATCTTTTGAACCATATAAGGCATTAAGAAAACATAAGTTCAATTCTCTTTTATGTTCTTATATTTCTTATATGGTTTTTAAATATATTTTCAATCATAACTTAAAAATTCATCAAACAATTATTCTTAAAAAAAGGAATGAACAATTTCAAAAATGAAAAAATAATAATCTTTTATATTGTTAAGTATTTTTCTCTTCACAAGTATATTGCTTAAAA
>JBDLIN010000071.1:0-15940 GCA_039714835.1 Bacteroidota bacterium
ACCCATGATTACGCTCTTTCTTTAGTTACTACGGATATCGATTCAACCGGAGATCCTACCCAGGTTTATCCACCTATTTTTATGAATGACGTAACGACCGGTTTAATTGATGCTTATGATAATATTGTTTCAGTAAATAACTATGACAATACTACAGACCCTGGGTTAAATACACCTTCACTTGATCAAGCTGGTGCAGATGAGATGGCAAAATATGCCCGACAGCAGTACTTGGTAGGTACAGAAGTACCCGTTTTTAGCTGGAATTTTGGTGATTTTAACGGTGCAACTGTTCCTGGAGTTGAACTTGAAGTAGGAACAGCAGAGAATTTTGGCATCACCAAGATTTCTGATCTCATCGAAGATTTCTCATATTCATCTGGACTCACATCTTCAATCGATGGCCGTCCGCTTGGTGCATTGCATTGGTGGGATGGTGAAATGGATACATGGGACTCTGAAGCTGCTTTACAGGAAGTAAAAGATGCATATAGTGCTCTTGTTTCTGTTGAGAAGTTACAAGGAATGGCTCCTGCAAAGTATGAACTTGAACAAAATTATCCTAATCCATTTAATCCAAGTACAGAGATCAAATTTTCAATTCCAAATTCAGGTGCAACAACACTTAAAGTATTTAACATGTTAGGCCAAGAAGTTGCTACATTACTTGATGCAGAACTAAGTGCTGGTTCGTATAAATATAATTTTGATGCAAGTACATTATCATCAGGAATTTATTTTTACACACTTGAAGCTGGTAAATATTCTGAAACTAAAAAGATGGTTCTTTTAAAATAAGCAGAACTAGCAATTTGAGATACTTAATAGTGCCCATAGCTGTATTTTGTTGTGGGCACTTTTTTTTAGACATATGAAAGATTGATCTACCTTCGGAAGTTTTATGGAATTGTATTTATAATTAATTGCGCAATTTTTAAGTAATAGTGGATTTATTATAATTGCACAAATGCTGAAGTTACATTATCAATATGAAAGATAATTTAGCGGTGTAACTGAAAAAAGTAATTCACAAAAAAAGTAGGTGCAAAAATGCAACAAGACTTTACTAAAAAGGATTCGATAAAGCTAATTCCTAAGATTAGTAGCAAATGGCGACTTCTATACCGCCCAGAGAAGACAGGTTGTTATGTCAATGATCATAGTTTGATTCGCGCACACGATGGTTCTTGGCATCTCTTTTGCATAACAAGAGATGGACATGAGATCATGCCTGATCGTGAAAGATGATTTACATATGGGAAGGGAGAACGTCTTATAAGTGAATCTGGATTTAAAGAGATGGGAATTGTTTGCGAAAATGGGATTCGTACTTGGGCACCTGCAGTTGTAAGCGAGAGGAATCGTTATTATATGTACTATGGCCCTTCACCACTAAGATTCGCTACTTCTGACGAACTTTCGCACTGGATGGAAAATCCCGTCTTCCTTCATGATAGTCCGCTAGATGCAAATCATAGGGATCCAATGGTTATTAAATTACCAGATGGAACTTGGTTGATGTATGCAACAGGAATCAAAGATCGTTATGGTGTTATTTCAGTATATGAATCAAGCGATTTGGTAAATTGGCGTTTCATAAATTATGCACTTCGAACATCCGGAAATGCTCCATTAAATCCACCGTGGGGAGCGACGGAATCACCTTTTGTAGTATCTCTAAAAGGATTTTATTACCTGTTTATTACTTACACAGACTGTTCGCTTGAGAACTATCACAATACATTAGTGTTTCAGATCATCAGATCCAAGAGAGTTTGGAGAGTATACAGGAGACAATGAAAATGATATAGTAGTTGCTCACCTTCACGCACACGTTCCAGAGATTGTATGTGATGATGACGGAAGTTAGTACATTACTACCTGTGGATGGAGAAATCAGGGTGTTCCTATTGAAGGGGGAGTAGCTATTGCAAATCTTGAATGGATGGAAGAAAAATATTTGTAAGCAGAGTTATTTTTAGTAAAGTCAGAAGAACAAAAATCTTAATATAAGTAACAGTAGATAAAACAATACTGAAAGCCTAATTTTTGATAATTGATACAAATAAAAATTCCACATAGAACAAATACAAAGACGTTGACCTTACTCCTTTTCCTCATTCTTAGTTGTGTTGGTTTTGTCAACGTTAAGGAGGTTAAACTTATGCAAGCTGACAAAAAAAATAATGTAACCGTTGCATGCTATTATTTCCCAAATTATCATCCTAGCGATGCACGAAATCAGAAACTTAAGGGAGAAGGTTGGTCGGAATGGAAGCTTGTCAAAGAGGCCAAGCCACGGTTTGAATCACATCATCAGCCAAATGTACCGCTTTGGGATTATACTGACGAATCTGATCCGAAACAAATGGCTCAAAAGATCGAAGCAGCATCATCACATGGGATTGATGCATTCATTTTTGATTGGTATTGGTATAACGATGGTCCGTTTTTGGAACGCGCTTTAGATGAAGGTTTTTTAAACGCTCCAAACAACGATCGTCTCAAGTTTTCATTAATGTGGGCAAATCACGACTGGGTTGATATCCATCCATATACGAAGGGGAAAGAAGCAAAATTATTATACCCGGGTGCTATTACAAAGGAGACTTTCAATCAAGTTTGTGAACATGTTATAGATAAATATTTTTTACATCCTTCATACTGGAAAATAGAAGGAAAACCTTATTTCTCATTTTACGATCTTAATAAATTGATGGAGAGTTTTGGTAGTATTGAAGCTACGCGAAAGGCTTTGGATGAATTTCGTGATAAAGCAAAGTTAGCTGGTCTTCCAGATATCCATCTTAATGCAGTGGTTTGGGGCAGCCCAATTCTTCCAGGGGAAGTAACCCAAGCCGATCCTGCAGATATTGTAAAAAGGCTCGGATTTGATAGTGTTACATCTTATGTCTGGATACACCATGTTCAATTACCTGAAATGAAAACAGATTTTAAATATGTGCAGGATGAATATTTTAAGTATTGGAGTGAAGCAGAAAAGATGTTCAATGTTCCATATTATCCTAATGTAACTATGGGGTGGGATTCCAGTCCAAGAGCATTACAAGAGCAATCTTTTGATAACTCTGGCTATCCGTTTATGCACACAATTTCCGGCAATACTCCAGAACGTTTTAAGCAAGCTCTCTTGGCAGCTAAGCAACGGTTAGAAAAGGATATGGGACCAAAAATTCTGAACATCAACTGCTGGAATGAATGGACAGAAGGAAGCTATCTGGAACCGGACACAAGAAATGGAATGGCTTATCTTGAAGCCATAAAGAACATATTTGAAGAAACTCCATAATGGGATGTTACTGAGTAATAAAGTGAACCATAAGGAGATTAGGAGACTATCTATGAAAAAATATTTCTTGATTTTGATTTTTACAATCATGTCGGTAACTGCAAATGCTCAAGAGTTGCCTACTTCTATTATTCAATCCGAGTTGACTGTTTATGCGGCGCCAGATAGCGCTTTTGTAAATACGACCTACTCGGTGTATGTAAAATATGACGGTGGAGAATGGATTGATTTGCATGAATACAATGCGGGAGTTGATGGAGGATTTGGAACCGAGCCACCGAGCCACTGGGTCAATGTTTTAATCAAATAGAAGTTGTAAATAATATATATACATTATAGGAGAAACACCATGAGCAAGAATTTCATAATTACTGCACTTACTAATTTACTATTGTTTTTTGGATGTAAAGAAGAACCACAAAAGTTCAATGGGCTTGATTTAGATATGGGCAATCTATATCGTTTATCAAATGGCAAAACACGTTCTATAAGTCCCGAGAATTATACAGGAGAAAAGGGTAAGGGTGGAATGGCCACTCTGGAAGAGGGAACCTCACGGATTGCCGCCCGCGAATATGGGCAGGGTTGGAAGGTAAATCCATGGGTTCCACTTGAATCGGGCGAGGAAATCACTATTGCAGATATAGAGGGCGAAGGGGCAGTACAGCATATCTGGATGACCCTTGACGGAAAAGACTACCGGCTGAATATTCTTCGGATTTACTGGGATGATGAAACCGAGCCTTCTGTTGAGGTCCCGGTCGGCGATTTTTTTGCTTCGGGATGGGGGAAAGATTGCTGGCCTTCAATTCAGTCGCTTGCAGTCTGCGTAAATCCCAGGAACGGCTTCAATAGCTATTGGCAGATGCCTTTCCGCAAGAGATGTAGAATCACTATGGAAAACATGGGTTCCGAAACGATGGTGCTGTTTTACCAGATCGACTACACCTTAACAGATATACCTGAGGATGCTGCCTATTTCCATGCCCAGTTCAACAGAGTACATCCTTTGCCTGATATGAAGAACTATACAATAGTTGACAATATCAAAGGAAAGGGGCACTATGTTGGTACATATCTAGCACGTGGAACATACGATTCTGGCTGGTGGGGCGAAGGAGAAATCAAGTTTTACATGGATGGTGATACGAAATTCCCTACTATATGTGGTACCGGCGAAGAGGATTATTTCTGCGGATCCTATGGCTATAATTTTAACTGGGAGCGACCTGAAAACGGTGGTATTCCTAAATATGAAAACTTTGACAGCCCATATACAGGCTTTCACTATTTCCTTGATGATGCAAAAAAATCATATGTGGCGAAGATCGGGCAGTACCGTTGGCACATCCTCGATCCCATTCGTTTTGAGAACAATCTGAAGGTGATAATCCAGAGCTTAGGATGGGAGTATCCCGAGAACGAAGAGGGTAAATACAAGCATCTACAGGACGATCTCGCCTCTGTTGCTTACTGGTATCAGCAGGAACCTCATAATCCTTTCCCAGAATTACCGGAAAAAGACAAATTAATCATTAAAAAGGAAAATCCATGATGTCAAAAGGGCAGTAGTGATGTTTTTAATAATGTCTACAATATTAAAGCAATATACAGACGGAAAATATAGTTACTATGTATGACTAGGCATGTGAATATGGGGAATATTAAGGAAATGAAAAATAAAAATTCTAGTTTGAGGTAGACTATGAAAAAGTTTCTCTTGATTTATGTATTTATCAATACGCTTGTAACTTTAAATGCTCAGATAACACCAACATCTATTAGTCAAACGGAGCTAACCGTTTATTCAGCACCAGATAGTGCTCCAGTAAATACAACATACTCGGTTTTCGTGAAATACGATGGTGGGGAATGGATTGACTTGCATGAATATGATGCGGGTGTTGATGGGGGATTTGGAACCGAACCTCTTGGGCATATGTCTTTTGTTTACTTCGATTCCGATTTTTCCAAAATGATAAATGTCAGGGTTGTTAAAAATGATGGTACTGTGAATGATGTAAAAATACGACCTGAGTCTGCCGGAATAATACCTTCTGTTGATGGAAATACGGTTGAATTCTCCTTATCAAACTCTAAAAAGCTTTCAGTTGAGTTCGATGGAGACCTGTTAAATAACCTGATGGTGTTTGCAAACGATCTTGAAACAGATATTCCAGATTCGACTAATGCTAATGTACATTATTTTGGCCCGGGTATCCATAAAATTGGTAATGATGGAAGAGGAATACTGAATGTAAAAAGTGATGAAACGGTGTACATAGCGGGCGGAGCAATTGTTTACGGACATATTGAAGTGAAAAGTCCAACTTATTCTCGAAGAAGCAATGTGACTATTAGGGGACGCGGGATTCTGTCCGGAGATATGGAAACAGGGCATGTGTACAATCACCCCGATCATTACAATACTCATCCTCTTATAACCGTGTATATAACGGAGAACGCAAAGGTTGAAGGAATAATATTACATAATACAGTTACATTTAATGTCCATATTCATTTTAGTAAAAACGTAGAAGTAAAAGACTTAAAAATCATGAGTTGGACCATTAACTCAGATGGTATTGATCCCCAATGCAGTAGTGATATTCTAATTGACAACTGCTTTGTTCGCAATTTTGATGATGGCTCAGCAATTACCCTTAATTGGTTTGAGGGGAATAATATTTTGGATCCCGAAAATCCCTCAAACAATGTTATCGGAAATATTACAATACAAAACAGTATTTATTGGAGCGACCAGGGACGTGCGATTTTGGTAGGTCCTGCATTGGCCAGTACGGTGGCAGATCAGGTACTTGAAAATATTACAGTGAAAAATATTGATATTCTTTATACTGAAAATTATTCAAGCCAAAACACAGATTGGGCTAAAGGTGTCCTGGCTATTAACTGCGGAGACAATGCCACTGTAAGGAATGTATTGTATGAAGATATTCGGGTTGACAAACTTGGAGATGCAACCAACCTGATAACCCTTAATATGGTAAAAACTCCATATAGTGAGTCGGAAGGTCGAAAAATTGAGAATATAGTGTTCAATCGTGTTAGTTTAAATTCAACAACAACATTGAATAATTATATCCACGGATTTAGTGCCGACCGTATGATAAGCGGAGTCTATTTTTATGATCTAAAAATAAATGGCGTTGATATTCTTAATGCAGCAGAAGGCGGATTTGATATTAATGAACATACAGAGAATATTCAGTTTGCAGAATCTATGCCTGAAACTGAACTAATTACTTATGATGCTCCCGTTGGAGCACCTGCCAATGATACATACACGGTCTTTGTGAAGTATGATGGCGGCTCATGGATTGATTTGCATGAATATAACGCTCCGGTTGATGGATCAGCGGGTGGATTGGTACCTGGTGGTAATATGTCTTTTGTTTATTTTGACTCAGATTTTTCAAAACGTATCGATATAAGAGTTGAGAAAAACGAAGGAACTGTAAACGATGTGCAAATCCGTCCAGTTATTGCATGTATTCAACCTACTTTAAATGGAAACGTTGTTGAATTTTCAATTACTGAACCGCAGAAACTTTCGGTTGAGTTTGACGGTGATAAGTTAAACAACTTGATGGTGTTTGCAGACACTCTTGAGACAGATATTCCTGATTCAAACGATGCTAATGTCCATTACTTTGGTCCGGGAATTCACATGTTAGGCGGGGATGGGAAAGGAACATTGACGCTCAAAAGCAATGAAACAGTCTATATCGCGGGCGGGGCTATTGTTTATGGAACCTTTCTACTGCAAGACCCGGCCTGGCAGCTTCTCACCGGTATTACTATTCGCGGGCGGGGCATCCTTTCACAAAGTATGTTCGACGGACATCCCGTGGATCACGCTGAGCATTGGGGGACAGTACCACTGATTTCATGCACCACGGTTGAGGATTCAAAAGTCGAAGGCATTATACTGCATAACTACGTGTCAAAAGCTATTTACTTCAATTATTGCAACTGGTTAGATTTTAAGGATTTAAAAATTCTTGGCTGGTCTGTTTCCGCAAATGCAATTACTCCCTCAACCAGCAGCGATATCACCGTTACGGACAATTTTATGCGTATCAGTGGCGAATGCATTGCAGCAAAGCTGAGTTGGTTTGGTGGAGGTATACTAAATCGCGGTTCTCGAAACATTACTGTTGAGAATAGTGCCCTTTGGATAGACCAAGGAAGGGCTGTTGTTATAGGTCCTGAATCCGCAGCTACAACCGACCAATTCTTTGAAGATATTACTGTTCGTAATGTGGATATTCTTTATGCTCAAAATTTTGGTGGAGATGTTCATGATTGGTCAAAAGGGACTTTGGTAATCAATGCAGGCGACAGTGTTACAGTCAGAAATGTGTTTTTTGAAGATATTCGCGTTGAGGCATTTGGATTACATTCAAGTTTTGTAAACTTCACTATGACACAAACTCCTTTAAGTGGTTCTCCTGGAACACGCATTGAGAATATTAACTTTAAAAATATTGATTTAACTACTGCTACAACATTTAATAACGCTATTTATGGTTTGGATTCTACCAGAATGATAAGTGGTGTGTATTTCGAGAATTATAGGATAAATGGCTCTAAGATTACGAATGCTAATGAAGGTATGTTTGATATTAATGAATTTGCTGAAGACATTCAGTTTGAAAGAATATCTATAAATCTACCTGAACTAACAGTTTGGGCAGCACCCGATAGTGCTCCTGTAAATACGACTTACTCAGTATTTGTAAAATTCGATGGAGGGCAATGGATTAGTTTACATGAATATAACGCTCCCGTTGATGGCCAAGGAACAGGTGCAAGTCCTGCAGGTAATATGTCTTTTGTTTATTTTGACTCAGATTTTTCAAAACGCATTGATGTCAGAGTTGTGAAGAATGATGGGACTGTTAGTGGTGTTCAAATTCGTCCTATCAATAAGGGTATTGAGCCTATTATAAATGGAAATATTATTGAATTTTCCATAACTGAACCGCAGAAACTATCAGTTGAAATGAATGGTGATCTGCAAAACAATCTTATGGTGTTTGCAAACAGTCTTGAGACAGATATCCCAGATTCTAATGATTCAAATGTTCATTACTTTGGTCCGGGAATCCACAAACTTGGCGTGGATGGAAAAGGAACACTTAATGTTTCAAGCAACGAAACAGTTTATATAGCAGGCGGGGCAATCGTTTATGGAACTATTGAGGTCCAAGATCCGGGTTATCAGCTCCTTACAAATGTTACAATTAGAGGACGGGGAATTCTTTCCGGTGATATGTTTGAAAGTCATGACTTTACTCACCCTGACCACGCTACAGAGAAGCCGCTAATAAACTTTACCGTTGTTAACGATTCAAAAATCGATGGTATTATTCTGCATAATACAGTGCAATGGAATGTGAAGATGGTTTATTGTAATAATATAGATTTAGAAGATCTGAAAATTATGGGTTGGACAATTAATGGAAACGGAGTTGTGCCCCAGGTCAGCAATGATATTACTATTGATAATTGCTTTGTCCGTAGTAATGATGACTGTTTTTCAGTTAAACTGAGCTGGTATGGTGGTGGAGTTCTTGACCGTGGTGCAAGGAACATATTATTTGAGAATAGTGTGCTCTGGGCAGATCAGGGCCGAGCATTTATAATTGGTGCTGAGTCGGCAAGCACAAATGATAAATTTATTGAAGAGATAACTATGCGTAGTATGGATATCCTCTATGTTGAAAATTATGACGGTCCGAATCTCGAGTGGGCAAAAGGAGTTTTGGCAATAAATGCAGGCGATAGTGTTACTGTCAGGAATGTTCTATATGAAGATATTCGTGTAGATAAGCTGGGGAACAAATCTAACCTTATAACGCTAACAACGCTTCAGACAGCATTTAACGGCACACCGGGAAAAAGAATTGAGAATATCACATTCAATCGGATAAGTTTAAATTCAAATACTACAACTGATAATTACATATATGGTGTCGATTCTTCAAGTATGATAAGCGGTGTCTATTTCAATGATTTGAAAATAAATGGTTCTGTAATTAACAACGCAGAAGATGGTAAATTTGATATTAATGAATATGCTGAAAATATTCAATTTGTTGATACTTATGTTGGTGAAGTAGCGAAAGGCAAACCTGTAACTGCAAGCAGCGAGTGTAACCTCAACGGGCTGGATGCTACAAATGTTAATGACGGCAATATGGGCACTCGTTGGGCACCATTTTGTGAACCATATGACTATGAAGCACTTGGCACACCATTCCTTGCATACTTTTTTATTGATTTGCAAGATACATATAGCATAGATAGTGTGGCAATATACTGGCATGACGCTTATGCAACTGATTTTACTGTTCAGGTGTCAAATGACATAGCAGTCTGGGATACGGTATTTATTGAGGGCAATGGAGACGGTGGTGTAGATGAGATTACATTTAATCCAGTTAATGTTCGTTATATTGGTGTAATGACAGACTCAAGTTCCAATAGCTGGGATGGAGGTCTCAAAGGATGGGCACCGTCGGTTTGGGAATTTAAGGTCTATGAAGAAAAAACTACATCAGTTGAGACGAGATCGCCTGAAGCGATAAAAGAATATAGTTTGTCGCAAAACTATCCAAATCCATTTAATCCAACAACTAAAATTACTTTTAACTTATTAGAACCGGGTAATACAGAATTATCTGTTTATAATATCTTGGGGCAAAAAGTAATTACTTTAGTTAATGAAGAACTGAATGCCGGTTCTTATTCATATACATTTGATGCTAGTCCTTTATCTTCCGGAATTTACTTTTATAAAATAGTGTCTAAAGAATTTTCTAGTGTTAAAAAGATGATGCTTATAAAATAGCTTGAAGTAATAAATATACTGCGATGAATATAATAGAAGAGTATAAAATGAAAAGAATACAAATATTGTTTTTATTGATCTGGCTTGTCCTGGTGAATAGCATCGATGTGATGAGCCAATCTTGTGATCAAAATGTAATTGAGACACCGAACTTACGGGTCGAAATTTCGATTGGCGGAATTACCGGTATCTTCAATAAACTTACCGGTGAACAGTATATTGATTCAAGTAGTTCTGCCGATGGTATGGGACTTCTTCACACCGGGAACTATTCAATTTTAAGTAACCAATACGCCCGGTTTCACTCATATTGTCAGAATGACACCTTAATTATGACTCTGATTTCTGCTCTCAACGATTCGATTTCTACCTATGCTTTTGGCGATCAAGAAACCGGAGAGGTTTTTATCTGGCAAGAGGGTGCTTTGAGCCGGAGCGGAGTTGTAGGTTCCAGAATCAGTTTCAGCAGTTTTGATTTACATGCAGGACGATTAGTTTTACCAATTATCGGTGGAGTTTCCATTGATTATGACTCTGGTGTTTTAGAAACAAGTGCTACATATTTAACTGACTGGGAATCTCAGTTAGCAATTTTTGAAAGTGATAAAGGTACACTTGGGATGTGGTTTGATGATTCACTTTTTGCAGCTAAAAAAATCTCATTTAACCGTTCTGAATCTAGAATGAAGCTTAGCTTTGAGGTTCACAATCCGGGCAATTTTTCCACACGATCATCCATCTCTACTCCGGCATTGCGTTTGCAAGCGTACACAGAAGATTGGCGAGCACCGGCAAAAGATTACCGAAACTGGATGACTGCACAATACCAACCAAAACATTTTGACGAAAAGCCAGCCTGGATAGACTCAATTGGCTGTGTTGTAATTTATCATGCAGCACAAACGAACGAGGTTCTGGATTCTCTTGCACAAAACATGAATCCCTCCCAGACACTAATCTATGTTCCGAATTGGCGTATGGAAGAATACGATGTAAATTATCCTGATTATACTCCAAATGTGCAGATAGCTTCGTTTATCCAATATGCCCATCAGCTCGGTTTTCGGATTATACTGCATGTGAATCCGTTTGGAATTGCTCCCTACCATGAGCTCTATCCCCAATTTCAGCCGTTTCAGTTAACAAATCCTTTTAACGGTGAAATATATGGATGGCATTTAAATACGCAGAAACCAACTCGTCATGTCCTAATTAATCCGGCGTCTGTTGAATTGCAGGACATGTTCTTGGGTAAAATACAGGATATCACTGCACTGCAACCGGATGCATTTCACCTGGACGTTGATTTTGCTACTATGAATTCTAATAACGGAATTATAAACGGTGAGAATCCCGCCATGGGGAACCGGACTTTTCACCGCAGATTAGCTGATGAGTTTCCAACACTCGTCTGGGGTGGCGAAATATTAACAGAAGTAAGTTTCTACCGCGATTCATTCAATCAGAGATGGAAAACGAATACGGAAAGCTGGAATCCCCATCCGATCTCAAGCTATTTATTTCATCAGTATACTTTACCGATTGGTCATCTCAGTCTAACCAATCCTGATGAAGACCCTGATAGTTATGCGGAGTTCATGAAATCATATGAAAATTGGGGGATTATGCCAACGGTTGTTGTCAACAGCGCCAAAAGCTTATCAGGTGCGAGAACACAGGATCTGATTCGTATAGCTGATGTTTGGGCTAGATTGGGCTTAAAACCGGATTTTGAATCTGATTGGGCTGAAAATACACTCTTTCGTTTTAAAGGCCGTAATGGTGAGCGAGCTGAATATATTGAAACCGAATATGGAACTAATTTTGTTGTCAATGGCGATAACCTGTATAATAAAGTTTCCGGAGTTAATCGTTTAAGCACTCAGCGGTCGATTATTGGCTGGTACGGTTACAACGAAACGGAGATTTTCGGACTTAATCCTGATGTGATTTATTGGCTTGATGATGTTCCAAATGATTTATCCCAAGCCCATTTGCACGAGCTTTCGTCAAATGCAATTGTTGAATGTATGAGTATATCCGACCAAGGAGGACATTTTTCCCTGCGCGGGTTATATACCCACGGTGAAATAAATTTAGTAGACAGATTGAACGAAGCGAATTGGAAGATACGGATTGGAGGTGAGGTGCAGGCAATTGGATACGGTGCTTTCGTAACAAAATCACTGATCACACTTGGTGGGATTACAAAAGAAGGTATCAAGACTCAAGTACCTTATGAAGATATTACCGGAGATGTGATTATTAACTATACTGTAAGTCTTCCCGATTCACCCAATGTTAAACTATCTTTTTATGCCGGACTGGATGAGGATGTCCAGATTACGGATGGCGTTGGTTATTTTGTCGAGGTCAATGATGAGGTCATCTTTACTACTTTGGTTACAGAAAAAGTCTGGAACTTATTTGAAGTTGATTTGAGTGCATGGCGCGGACAAAGCATCCAATTGACTATTGGGAACAACCCTGGATCTCCCGGAAGCAACACAGATGGGGATTTGTCGCGATGGAGTGATATCATTATTCGTACAGCAGAAGAACATGAGTTTCAGTTTCAAGCTCAAATATATTCTACTTCAACGGTAGATGTTGATGGAGGAATTGTCAATGTAGTGGGAGATGGTTTTTATGAAATAAGTGGTAATTTACCGGCTGAATTGAGTTTTGCAGTGAAGAACGATCCCGTGACAATTCCTTATAACATCGTTGAAAACTTTTCCAATATTGTGGGCACGAAACATGGCGGACTATATTCCAAAGATAATCGTGCTCATTATGCCGGGGATATTAGACAGATTTCTTGCGGAGGGATAACAAAATTAGCGATTAACGGTCATCCGCCAAGTCAGGGAAGCACGATTTTACAGCAGACGGTTACCCTGACTACGGCTACTCCATTATTCTTGTTAGGCAGTTACGGCATTGCCGACGAATCATTTACAGGAGGTGTCACATTTTCCATTTATATAAATGGCATTAAGATGCTGACCCGTACAACGGGCCAGACAATGTGGTTCAACTTTGAAATTGATCTATCGCCCTTCGTTGGCAAAAGCATTTTAATCGAATTTGTAACTTCTCCCGGAGTTGATAACTATTATGATTGGGCAAATTGGGCTGACTTGACTATTAGCGAGACAGGTACTGTTGATGTGGATGGAAAATCAGGAACAGTTCCGAAGAGCTATACTCTATCCGAACCTTATCCAAATCCTTTCAATAATATAGTAGTGTTAAATTTAAGTACACCGAAACAAGGAAACGGACAACTTAAGATTTACGATATCCGTGGACGCATTGTTTATTCGGAAAAAATATCTATCCCTGCTCATGGTCAGAAAGTTATACGTTGGAATGGTAACAACTTGTATGGAAATCTTGTTGGTTCTGGTGTATATTTTCTTAAAGTTGATTTTGAAGAGAAGAATTGGATAAAAAAAATTGTATTATTGAAATAGTATCAAATGTCCATAGGAAATGATAAAGAGTCAAAAATTGAATTATAAGTAATGAGGAAATAAATCATGAAAAATGTTCTTTTAATAGTCGTTTTGCTAATTATGTCATTAACTGCATGTACTCAAGAGACAGGTACATTTTTATCTAAACCTGAATTGACTGTGTATGCAGGACCCGATGGTGCTCCTGTAAATACGACATTCTCGGTTTTCGTAAAATACGAAGGAGGAGAATGGATTGATTTACATGAATATGATGCAGAAGTTGACGCTGGATATTTGAAAAAGCCAGAAGAACACATGGCATTCGTTTCTTTCGACTCTGATTATTCTAAAAAGATTGATATAAAAGTTGTAAAGAATAAAGGAAAGATAGAAACTGTAAAAATACGTCCTACAATATCAGGTGTTAAACCTGTTGTTGAAGGGAACACTATTACTTTCTCAATCACAGAACCGATAAAATTATCAGTAGAAATAAATGATGACCTATACAATAATCTAATGGTATTTGCAAATAGCTTAGAAATTGAGAAACCAAATCCTGATGATCCTAAAGTTCATTATTTTGGTCCTGGTATTCATAAACTGGGAAGTGATGGAAAAGGGAATCTTTTTTTAGATGATAACGAAACAGTATACATAGCCGGAGGAGCTATTGTTTATGGTACAATAAAATCTTTTGCTACCCAAAATATTTCTATTACGGGTAGAGGTATTTTAGGTGGTGGAATGTACACCGACCATGCTTATCCTCATCCTGGTGCAAAAGGGTTAATCAACTTTATTGCGGTTAACAACGCTAAAATTGAGGGGATCACGCTTCTAAATACAGTTTCGTGGAACATTCACTTGTTTGGCTCACAAAACATAGAGTGCAGAAACTTGAAAATTATCGGCTGGACGATCAATTCCGATGGTATCGATCCGCAATGCTCATCTGATATAATAATAGATGATTGCTTTGTTCGAAATTTTGACGATTGTGTTTCAATAAAAATGAATTACGGACTTAGTCCAATACTATTTGAAAAAGCAAGTAAAAACATTACCGTTCAGAATTGTATTTTTTGGACTGACCAGGGCCGTTCTATTTTAATTGGACCTGAGTCGTACCGTGCTAAAGACAATATTTACGAAAACATTACTATTAAGAACATTGACATTCTGTATAACGAAAATTTTGATGTTGATTGGGCAAAAGGGGCATTAGCCATTAATCTGGGAGACAATGCAATAGCCCGAAACATAACATTTGAAGATATTCGCGTCGATAAACTCGGTAATAAAACAAACCTCATTACTCTTACAATGGATAAGTACACATACAATGTATCAGAAGCAAAACGGATGGAAAACATTCAGTTTAATAATATTACTCTGAATTCAGAACAAAACTACAGAAACTATATTTGGGGTTTCGATAAGTCGAAGATTATAAGTGATGTTCAATTCAATAATCTGATAATTAATGGCAAGAAAATTAAAAATGCCAAACAGGGTTGGTTTGATGTGAATGAACATATAAATAATATAACTTTTAAATAGAGGTTCATTTATGAAGAAGATAAAATTATTCAATTGGTTTACATTTGTATTGATAGTGTTTTCTATATTGGTAGGAGTAAATACTGTTGTTGCTGAAACAAATAATCAAGAATCTGTAACAATAGAGAATGAATATTATAAAGTTACTGTTGAAAAGCAATCGGGTACAATTACTTCATTAGTAGTAAAAGCCAATAATTCAGAGTTAGTTAAAGAAGCACGGTTGGCTTCAAACTTCCGAATTTTATTACCCTTGGATGATTACAATGCCAACTATATTGAAGGGGAAAAACAAACTGCAAAATCGGTTATAGCAGACGAAAATAAAATTACTGTTGAATTTTTGGGAATGTCTTCACCACACGGAGAGTTTCCAATCGATTTAACATATACAATTGTATTTGTTGATGATTATGTAAGTTTTAAATCAAAGCTAAAAAATAATCATAAACAGCCTATTGCTGAATTCTGGTTTCCCCGTATAGGAGGATGGAAACAATTTGGAGATCATCGAGAGTCAATGCTTGCCATTCCTAATTACAACACCGGAACTAGTCACGACGTTTCGCTATTCAAAGCTTACCCTGGAGCACGTGGACTGGGAGCTGAAGCTGCTGAATTGTCGGTAGATTACCCCGGTTTTGGTATGTCCATGGTTATGCCTTGGTGGGACATCTATGATGAAAAAAACGATGTGGGACTTTACATGGCCTATCACGATCC
>JBDLIN010000072.1:0-15871 GCA_039714835.1 Bacteroidota bacterium
TAATTCCGATCTTCTTCATGTAACTCTCTTTTATTAATTATTTTTGAATAACACTGTAAGCTATAAAATTTTTAGATAAGATTTAAGTACTGGTTTTCTGCCCTAAAGCAATCAGTTTTATGGAAATATTTTTTCTTCTAAATTAATAAAAAAAGGTGCCCTAATTAGGCACCTTTAAATAACATTATCATACTACTAATTAGTTGAATCCAAGCATTAGCGTGAATACATGATTATCAGTTGGGAAGTCATTAACATTTCGATAGGCATAATCAACAACTATATTAACAGAATTCATCATGTTAAAGTTTAAACCAGCACCTACAGTCCAATCATAAATTGAATTTGCAGTATCTTCCCAATGATATAAATAACCACCACGAACATGAAAATGATTTAAGAAACTAAATTCGAGACCACCTCGAACTTCATCTTCCAAATTATTATTATTGCGGAATAAAGCGCCTAGAGAAAGGCCATTATCTTCATTAAATTCAAATGTATAGCCTAAACTCATTTCAAAATAACTTGGAATTTGGAACGATTCTGTATCAACTTCATAAACAGCTTTACCGCCACCAAGAGCTGAACCTGGAACTTCAACTTTTGTTTTAAGCTCTTCACCAGTATAGTTCATGTTGCCTCCAATATTTTTAACAGCAACACCAAGTGAGAAATTAGGTGAAAATCTATATTGTACACCAAAATCAATACCCCAACCGGTAGCACCAGTGTTCATAATAGTTTCATTTATAAGATTAAAGTTAAAACCAGCCGAAACTCTATCAGTTATCATTTTTGAGTAAGTTAATCCTAACACAAAATAACTGGGAGAAAATAATTGACCAGTTCCATCAGGATTTTCATTTGTTGTAACAGGAATATCTCCAAAATCAATACTCTTATACGTCAACCCAATTGAACCTATACTCATTTGAGTGGCTACTGCAAAATAAGATACATTTATATCAGCAATATAGTTCATAAAACTGAACATAGCTTCAGTACCTTTCATTCTATCTAATCCAGCCGGATTATAATAGATAGATTCAACTCCTGAGAAATGCGAGCCAAAAGCACCTCCAGTTGCAACAGATCTAGCTCCTACTGGGATGAGTAATTGTTCAGCCCCAGCAGTACCTTTACGAGCTGCGTCTCCGGCAAACACAGTCATAGATAATGTCATTATAATCATTATTGTTAATAGCTTATTCATTCTATTCTCCATTTTTTAATACAATTTTTATTTGGTGATGATATTAAAGTCATCACCATTAATCTAAAATTAAATTAATACATTTGAATTTGTTTCTGAGGCATTATAATTGCCAGTTTTAACACCCTATCACCAAATTCTGGATTACTGACTAAAGCTATATACATACCGGATGCAACTCTTAAGCCGCTTTCATTTTCTAAATCCCATCTTTGAATTGATGAAGCATCGCTTTTTTCTAACGTTCTCAACAGTACTCCACTTAAACTGTATATTTTTATTGTTACATCATTGGGCAAATTATTAAAAGTTACATAAGGCTCATCATACCTACCACCAGTATAACTAACCCCTTCATTAATTCCGAATAACGGATTAGGGAATACATTAACTTTTTCCCAATTTGCTCTTGCATCATCTACTGTCATATCAACTTGCACAGTAAACTGATATTTATCACGTGGCTGCAAATATGCTCCAGGATATAAAGTAAAGACTCCTGATGGATTAAAATCATTTCTTGGTTGATCTGTTTCAAAGCCACAAACATACATTGCATCAAACCATGCTGATTTAGCAACTGCTTTTAATGAATCTATAACACCAGGATCACCTTCCGGAGGTGTATCCATTTTATAGCCAGTTGCAATATCTGCATAAAGTCTTCCTTGCTGTGCACTGAAATATGGCAGATTTACAGTTCCTGTTTCGTCATAAGATGCTTTAAATATAATTATATATTCTTTAGATTTTTCAATAATACTACCTGGATAATATACTGCATCAGGCATTCTAAGAGAATCAAGTTCATTAGCAGTTTCGGTGAAACCAACAGCTAATCTCCTTTCTTCTCCGTTTGAACCTAATTCATATGCTGCAAAAGGAACATCAACAAATGAAGAATCAGTATCGCCAGTATTATCACCAAGTGGATATCTACCGGTATTTCTTCTGACATATCTATGAGCTTTGGAAATATTATCACTTCCAAATCGAAGTTCAACTTTTTTCAGATCAGCCACACTAATTGCTGATGAGGTTTTTGAAGTGATAGGTAAAATAGAGGGAGCGGAAACATCTTTTCCAACGTAAAATCCGCCAGTAATACTATCATCGAGAGGCAAGAACCACTCATCACCTTTAAATTCAATTTTATCTACACCTGGATCGATCCATGGGACTGTAACTGTTATACCATCAACTAGATTATTTATCTGTTCTCGATAATAATCTTCATAGAAGAAAGGCTCATTATCGAAATCAGATCCACCTTCGAATAGAAAACTCTTTGAAGAATCTATTAATTTAACACCAGTAGTAAGATCCTTTATATAATAATATAAAACATAAGGAATACTTAAACTATCTTGGAAGAAACCAACCTCATAACTATTAGTTGTAACACTATCTTTATTCTGAACAGAGTATGTTACATCTGCAACAGCATCACCCTCAACATGTTCTGCAGATACACCTGCATAGAATGGTTCATTCTGACTTTCACCAGTAAGGATACCATCATTTCCATTATCATCATTTATGATAATTGGAACATTTGAGATTGTTCCAATAGTTGCTGTTTTAGGAATTATCCATGTACCAAGTGCATCAAATATCTCAATTTCATCTCTATTAACAGCTGTACTTGTAATTGTGAAAAAATATGGTTTATTCTTTTGCAATGGACCATTCGTAAAAGGATCTTGAGTAATGATTAAACTAATCCTACCAGTTTCTCGACTAAAATAAGTAGTAGAATCAAGTTGAATACCATTACTAGGGTAAATGATTGTCCTCTCATCAGAAACCGGATTTTCATAGATTAAAGCATTTATTTCATTTTCGATATCATATCGAGCAATAACTTTTGCATTTTCTCTGCCATCATTTTGGTCCGCAGTAACATTAGATTGATACATTTTTACTTCATAATATTCAAAGTGCATATCGAATCCAACACCTACAGCACTATACTCAACCTGTGGCCAAGTTTCCCATATCAATTCTATAGCATTATCATTTGCTTTAATAATTGGTTCAATTGCAGGAGGAGGAGCTGGAACATTGAAGTTATTTTGGAAAACAAATTGTGCTGCACGGTCAATTTTTTTTGTTTCTTTTACTGATGCAACAGCGGATGTACTCCTACCAACCACGTAAGCTACTACAAGATCAACTGGTTTATCTTTTTCCAATCTAATTGGACCAGTATTTGACATCTGTCTTTGGTCAAAAGGAAGATTATTGATCCAACCAGTTAAAGTAACGGGATCTCCTGAATATAGGAATGTTGGATCGATAGAACCACAATCCTCTTTGTATACTGTACCAAATTCCCAATTACAAGGATCGATCGTGTTTCCTCCCATATCAAGACCAAGAGTATAATTTCTCAATACAAATTCATCATCAGGATCGTCAAGATTTAGGTTTCCCTGCATATAATGAACAAATGAAGATAAACCCATATTAGTATTTCCCCAAATTGTATCCACTCCTAAAAGAGGTCCTCTTACATTAAGAGCAAAGTCATTTGGATCCTCTGATTCTGTCCACGGACCCTGGAAGAAGTCAATTAAGAAACAAGGTGGGTCTACACCAAATGTTTCATCAGAACCATCATTGTATACATACCCTGCATTTAAGAAAGGATCTGAACCAACTAAATCGTCATTGAAATTTCCTAAATCAGGATCAGCCCAAACTGAAAAATATACAGAATCGTGAAATTCAGACACTAACCCAGTATTTAATAAAGAATATCTAACAAACATGATATTTCCAAGGTCACCTGCTGTTGCATATGCCCAAGAAGTTTGTCTTATTTCAATTCCCTGAGGATTTACAGCAGGAAACCTTCTAGTGTTTGGAGCAATTGCATCATTGTAAACACACCAAACAGTTTCATCACCGAGTATATCAGGACAATCCTCTTCAGGATCCCACTCTCCATTTCCATTTTTATCTACAGGATTATAAACACCATCACCATCACCATCATAAAAATAAGCACCAGCTTCAACAGCTTCAGCCCAAGTTTGCCATTCAGGACCAAAATGTTCGTCAGATGTTCTAATCAGATACATACCTGCATAAGTATCATCGGTGGTTTGCACATCATTTTCTGTATCCCAAGCAGCTTGACCAGCAATATAGTCCTCGACACGTGAGGCAGTAGATGATCCATTTGCCCACATAACTCCTTGGTCGTCTACACCTGACATCATAAAACCACCAGAAAAGAGAAAGTTCTTTCCATCAATACGACCTTGTGCTTTATTATCTCCGATAACTACATCAGCCATAACTCCTTTACTATTCATCGGCATAGCAATTTTATTGATGAACATATAATATGAGTCACTGAACCATCCCGGCTTTTCATCATTTACTTTGCTGAGCCGCTCAGGTTCTTTGCTACCTTTATCTACGGATTTATCACGAGCCCCTACAAAAAGCATTACAATCAGCAGTAGGAGTATTGATTTAATCACATAATTATTAATTATTTTCATATTTATACCTATATTATTAGTATTATTACAGCTCTTATAATGAACCAAAGTTAACTTTAATACCAAGTTTAATTAACCTTGGAATACCAAAATTGTCAGGATCTCTTTCTTTACTCATATAATCATTTATCCAATCCTCTCCATATTCTCTGGATGCTTTCTTTCCTCCTTCAGTTGAAAGGTAATCTGTAGTATACGCAGAACCTGTAGATCTCCAAACATCAATTTCATTAACCGTATCAAACAAGTTCTCTATCCAGACATAAGGTGTAATAAGCATTGAAGATCCAAGTTCAAAAGACTTTTCAAGTTTGAAATCCACTCTAAATGTTCCTGGCCCAAATTCCGAGTTCACATAACCCTTAGTATTACCCCAGTTAGAACTGTTTTGCAGTAGATTTTGTGTTTCAAGAGGAGTATAAGGTCTTCCACTTGCAAATGAAATTAAGAAATTAGCTCCAAGCATTTGTGCAAAACCTAATTCACCTTTTGGTACATAAAAATCGAGAATAACTATTCCAGTATGTCTTTGATCAAAATCTAAAGGAGCAATAACTTTTGGAACTTCATTAGTCGGGTTTCTAAAAGCTGCCACATAAGAGGAATTAGTTGAAGAACCAGTACCCTCAGCTAGAGAGAATGTATAGTCTAAGGATAATGAGAAAAAGTTAGTCCTAGAAACATCAAGAGAAAATGCAAATCCCTTAACTGTACCAAAATCTTGATTAGTTGGTGTAAAGTATACCAGCTCTTCTCCACCTACTGTACGATGGTAAGGCTGTACACCTTGGTTTGAAAGTCCTAGAGTATTTTTATAAAACGCTGTAATATTAAGTGCTGCAACACTTCCAAGTACCTGTCTAAAACCAACCTCATATTGAGTTGTTATTTCACTCTCTATATACCCAGTTGATAGTCTGAAATCTGCAGTTTGTTTTAGAAGATCAAGTCTTCTTTGGAAATGATATAAGTCAATCAATCTTGGAACCTGAACAAATCGTCCATATTGTGCATGGAAAACTGTTGTTTCTGTTACAGGGAATCCAATACCGATTCTTGGTGAAAAATGTAATTCAGCTTCTTTTGCAACAAAATCATCCGAATCAAAATCAGCTGGATCAGAACCACCATTATATGGATTTTCAGGATCCCTAATAACATCAGTTTGTGAATCAAAATAATCAATTCTTAAACCGAGGTTCAGCACGATATCTTCTAATTCAAAACGATCCTGTACATATGCATATCCAAGAAATGGATTCTTAACTGGTAGATCTTCACCTGCACTACCATCCTTGACACCAAAGAGATCATAACCATATCTTGTAGGATTTACTCTGTCATATCTTTCTTCTTTAGTGTAAGCTAAAATTGTATCTCCAGTACTACTAATATAATCTGCATTATTTCTAGCTAATCCAACAGGAGCTAAAGAATAATACCGCTGTGTTCCATAAGTGACTCCAGCCCCAGCTTCTAACAAATGTTTATCGATCTGGGTTGTAAAATTCAGATCACCGGTAAATTTGTCATTTTCGATCTGTCTATAATAATCATCTACTGCTCCATATCTCGCAAAAATACCAGCATCATCGGTATATAGATATGTTTGATTGCCTTGTAATGGAATATATGGGTTTAGAGCCGTGTCTCCATAAGCTTCTATGTCATCAAAGAAAACCCCATCACCTTCTTCTTGAGAATATTTTTGATAACCAACTATTAAATTCCAGAAAGATGATGTTCCAATATTTTGTGATAATTTAGCATTTAATGCTAAGTTATCCTTAAGTCTAAGAGGATTATGTTCTGAATTGCTTTTTGAAAATCCACCCATGGTAAAATCACCTGCATAATCATATAGGCGAGATTCATATTCGTTATAGTTTCCACCAACTTGTATATTGAAACCAGCTCCAATATCAAAGTAAGTTCTTGCAGAAAATCTCCATACTCCTTCTGTATTATTTTCTTTAGCATTAGATTCATAACCAATTGATTCAAATTTTATAGGTAACGCTGAAGGTTCACCATCTAAAAACCAACCTCTTTCCGCTGAGATGAAAAAAGTCATATTTTTATTACCAGGAATAATCGGACCTCCAATTGCAGCTGTATATAAATTAAATCCATAGTCATCTGTATAAGAAGATGTCAATACATCTCCGAAAATTGTATATTTAGGCGAACCTGATTTTGTAGTTACATTGACAATACCAGACTGGGCTTGTCCATACTTTGCCTCATAACCACCAACTTGAAATGAGATTTGATCTACTGCTGCATTACTAACTTGAGACTGATTAATACCATACATTTGATCGTTTTGTATAACACCATCAACAACATAAACTACTTCGCCGCCTCTACCACCGCGAACATTTATTTCTGCATTACCACCAGCACCACCAGATCCGTCCTGTTTAACAACACCAGCTTGCAGCGAAGCAAAATTCTCGATTCCTCTAACCGGAAGTCTTGAAATTGTTTCTGAATCAACTACTTTAACCGTATTAGTTGATTTTTCTTCAAAAAACTTTTCGTCTGTTACGACGACCTCCTCCATTGCGATACCGGGAGAAAGCGTTTCGTTCAATTCGTAAGTAATGCCACCAACAACTCTTACATCTTTAACAATCTTAGAACTGTAACCGACAAAACTTACTTGGATATCATAAGTACCAGGCGAAACGTTCAAAATGAAATAATTTCCATCGATATCGCATGCTGCACCGAGTGAAGTATTCAATATAACCACATTTGCTCCAATTAAAGCTTCACCAGTCTCAGTATCAGTAATCTTTCCTGCTAATTTACCAGAGCTTATTTGAGCTATAAGCGTTGAAGATAAAAGTGCGGAAAATAACAGAAATATCGAAAAAGTAAAAAACTTTTTCATATCTACTCCAATTTTAATTATATAAATCATTAGAATTTTGATTTCACTGAGTATACTCAATTCAAGTACTTTTTATCCAAGATTAAGCAAAACAGTTTCCCCTTATTCAGGGGAAACTGTTAAACTCAGGACAAACAAAATTACTTAATTAGCATCATTTTCATTGTGCTAGTAAATTGTCCAGCTTTAATTGTATAGAAGTATACACCGGATGATAGTTGTGATGCATTGAAGTCTACTTCATAATTACCACTAGCCTGTTCAGTATTAACTAATTCTACTACCTCTTGGCCCAATGTATTAAATACTTTAAGAGATACCTTTGACGCTTCTGGAATTGAATATCTAATTACAGTAGTTGGATTAAAAGGATTAGGATAATTCTGAGAAATATTAAATTCATTTGGAATAGTTCCATCAATTTCTCTTACAGAATTAATAACTCCCCACCAATCTAGTAATTGATAATGAGGTGCAACTGTTCCAGAAGACCACCATAGATCAGTTGGTAAAGAAAGTAGTGATAGTACATCATAACCCATGAAAGCTATTTTATTTCCAGCTGCTAATGTTCTGTGATGAGCGACATTATACAAAGTATCATTGCTTCCATATCCATAAAGATCAACTTCTGAATCTTCAGTAACATCAACACCATCTAAGAAGTTTACACCACCAAATATAGCATCTGGATCATACCAAAGGGTATCATCTGGAGCAGCTGCAGCAAGAGATACAGCTAGAGAATCTCCTAACAAACTACCTGGAGCTGTTTCTAACACTGATGGTATTGCGTAAGTAGGATCTGGCAGATTAACATCATTATATTCATATGTGATACCTAGTACATCATATTTAAAATCACCTGCTTCATGAGGACCATTTTCCCAACCGGAATGAACTCCTAAGTATTCATCACCCATTAGTGCATAATTTCTACTTCCATCAGCAGCTAACCAAACTGCGATTAATGAATCATGATCATACCTTGGACCAGAGTTATTAGCTGTTAACTCAATTATGTTATCATATAGGTCAAATAATTCAGTACTACCAGCTCCAAGGTCTTCAGTCCATGTGTCATGTGGAAAATCAGCATAGCCAAAGTAATATGCTAAATACTGTGAACTTCCATTCTCTAATATCAATGTTGGAGCTGTTTCTTTCCATATAGCAAATTGTTTCATATCGCGTACTGTAGTACCACCTTCAACATCTGTAGCTGAAATTTTATATTGAACAATTGTACCTTTTTCTTGGGTTGGTATTTCAGCAGAATATAGGTCACCACTAGCAGTCATTGAAATATCTGTCCAAGTAGCTCTATCATCAGTTGAAATCTGAACAAGTGCTTCAGCTACACCAGCATTTCCACCACTAGGATTATCATCTGTAATAGTTGCTTCTACCGTCCAAGGACCTTGAGCCAAACCACTCAAGACCTGTGTAGGATCAGCAATAACTGGAGGTCTGTCACCAGTTAAGTCAGCGATAACAGCAAAGTTCCATGTATATTTTCTAATCCACCATCCTGGATCTTCTGCAGCTAAACGTCCAGCTTCATAATATTTCCATCCAGGATAACCAATTTGGTCATCAGAGAAGAAACCGACTCTATCTGGAGTATCAGGATTATCCCAAGCTTGACCGTCATTAAGTAATACTACAGCAAAAATCTCGCCTCTAAGAACTGTCGGCTCAAATTCAAGAACATTCATCTCAATCCATTGATATGTAGTATAATCTGCTTGAAGCTCAGCAGTTATTGGAACTCCAACTCCGAAATCTGACCATAGATCATATTCCCAAGTATTTGCATCTGGATCAGCACTATTAGTCCATGGAGGTAATGGATGATTTTCATCCTTAGAAATCCATTCACCTGTCGCATCTTCACCATAAGGATCAGATTCATTCATTCCGTCTCCAACGGATGGATAATATCCTTGGTACATTGGGGCAGTTGCATTTTTTAATTCTTCAGCAGTCCAGTTTAATTTCATTAAACGTACACTAACTGTGGCATTATTAGTATTGCCTTCAATATCAGAGCAACTGAATCCAGCAGCTTTAATGGTCAAATCAGCTGGCGCTTCAAACCACATCATTTCAACATCCTGTCCATCAAATACAAAGTTTGTATTAAAGTTACCACCTGCTAAATCAGGATAATTAAGAGTATCAATTGTTCCAGCAGCTTCTATACTACTTGGCTGAGCAAATTTGTGTACAGTATACTCTCTATCCCCAAATTTGATGCTTGTCTTTTGCAAAGCATCTTGTACAGGAACTTTACCATCAAGTGATTGTAGAATACCACCACCTGGTTTTAGCACAATTCTTTCAGCAGTTTGTGCCATAATTAAAGTACTTGCAAATACAAGCACAAGTGAGATTGTAAATAGTTTTTTAAACATAGGTTTCTCCCAGTTTATTAATAAATAGTGAATTAATTGGTGTTAAAAAAAATATTGAACTTTTTTCTTTTTGAATCGTCATTAATGTATGCAGTTGTAAAATTGTATTCAGATGTTCTTAAATTTGTTATTAAAAAATCGTTATCCAAACGAAAATACATTAATAGTATTTATTAGTCAAGTATCATTTCAAAGAACACAAAAAAAAATTTTTGTACCTATTACCATTTATCAAAATAATATATCATTCTTTTTTTGTCAAGGTATTATTTTATCCCAACAAACACTTTGAATTTTAACTATTTGAACTGAAAATCAAATAACTGCACCGCGCTAACTTTTGTTTATTCATGATTCATGAATAAATATTAACTCTGATTCACTCAATTATTTAGCCTTTAACGAAGATATTGTTTTGTCCAATATTTATAAAGCTATTCGAACATTCAACGTTTTATTTAAATGTAAATAATCTTGAACAATGAATAATTATGCTAGTGCTGATTCTAACTTTTCGACAAATGCTGCTTTAGGTAAGGCTCCAATGATCGTATCAGCTACTTCACCATTTTTAATAACTAATACTGTAGGTATACTTCGCACACCATATTTAATTGCTGTTTGCTGATTTGAGTCAACGTCGAGTTTACCAACTTTTACTCTTCCGTCATACTCTTGAGCAAGTTCTTCAACTATTGGTGCAATCATTCTACAAGGTGCACACCACGCAGCCCAAAAATCAATAAGTACTGGTTTATCAGATTGAATAACTTCTGCATCAAAATTACCATCTGTAAATTCAATTGGTTTCATTTTTATTTCCTTTAATTTGATTAAAAACTTTATTTAATTGGGCGAGCAACTTTTTCGCCTGTATAATTAACTATATATTCACCACCGTCAACTTGAAGTACATTCCCAGATATCCAATCTGCTTTTTCATCCATCAACATAACAATAGCTTTAGCAACATCCATCGCGTTTGTTAAACGAGCCCCAGGATTTTTCGCTTGTGCAGCTTTCATCATCATTTCATTTCCCGGAATTTTTCGTAGTGCTGGAGTATCAGTAACACCAGCCATAATTGCATTAGCTGTAACTCCCATTACACCCAGTTCAGCTGCCAACTGACGAATATGCGATTCAAGAGCAGCCTTTGCAGCTGAAACAACACCATAAGAAGGAAATATTGTATTTGAGCCGGCACTTGTTAATCCAAAAATCCTAGCTTTCTTTGCCAACAGATCTCTTTGAACTAATCCTTGAACCCAATAAACAAGAGAATGAGCCATAACATCAAGAGTCATTTCCATTTGTGCCTTAGTTACACAATTTACCGGATCTTTCGCAACAAAAGGTTTTAATGTACCAAATGCTAATGAATGAATGACAACATTAACATGAGGATGTTCTTTTGTAGCAAATCTTTCTTTGATTTCATCTAGTGTATCGTCTCTTTTTAATTTATCCGCTGCATTCATATTGAAAAAGACAGCTTTTTGACCTGTACGCTCAATCTTTTTAATGATACTATTTACATTTGGCATTGTTACTTGTCTATCAAGATGAATACCGAAAATGTTGTAACCAGCTTTTGCTAGTTCAACAGCAGAAGAACCACCAAAGCCACTTGAAGCTCCTAGAACTAAAGCCCACTTCTTAACCATGTTTTCCTCTCATATTTTAGAATTAAGCTTTCAAATGTAAGAAAACTGTAAAGTTAAATCAATTACAATCACATTAGAAACTTTATCCCACTTTCACCTAATAAATTGCTTAAACTTTTAATAGTCTCATCTGTTAAATTAATTTTTCTATCTAAATAAAAATCACGCAGGCCATTATTTGTCTTTACGCTAAGATAAACCGGTATGTTTCCGTTATATTTGTCCAAGATCTCTTTAACTTCTTTGATCGTATTATTGTCATGCTTTGTATCATCAGTATAAAGAAGCAATTTTTTAGTTAATTTAGTTCGAACTTCTTCTAAGGGATGAGATTCTTCTACATGCAGTTTAATTGCATCCCCACTACTCTCAATTTTTCCTTTAACCAAAACAGTAGATTCAGTTTTAATGCAATGACCATACTCTTCATAATTTTTTGAAAACATTAAACATTCACATGAACCACTAAAATCATCAACTTTGAAAAAAGCCATTGTTCTTCCAGATCGGTCAATCTTTGTTCTAAAATCAGTTACAACACCAACAGCAACAACGAAATCTTTACCTTCAAAAGTATCTGGTTCACCAAGATGAACTCCAGCAAATGATCTATACTCAAGTTCAAATTTTCTTAACGGATGGTCTGAAAGATAGACTCCAAGTGTTTCTCTTTCCTTTGCTAACAAAACACCAAAATCCCATGGCAATATTTCAGGCAGATGAGGTTCGGAAATTTCCATTGTTTCAGAACTATCACCAAATAAACTGTTGCTCATTGATTCTTTCACATTCTGATATTTTGAACCATAATTAAGTGCGTCTTCGATAGCAGCAAAGTTTTGAGCACGAGTACCTTTTATTGTATCAAATCCACCTGCAAGAACTAAACCTTCAAGTACTCTTTTATTTACAACTCTTGTATCAACATTAGCGCATAGATCAAAAATCGAATTAAAATCGCGATTTAGTTTTTCGTGCGCTTCTTTTAGTTCTTCAACTGCATTCGGTCCAACATTTTTAATTGCACTCATTCCAAATACAACTTTACCATTATCTACATTAAAGAAAACTGATGGTTTATTGATATTTGGAGGAAGAACTTTCACTTGCATCTTTCTACAATCATCTAATAGAAGAGTAACCTTGGTCGTATTCCCAAATTCATTGGTTAGATTTGCAGCTAAAAATTCTGGGAGATAATGTGCTTTCAAATATGCTGTTTGATAGGCAACAAAGCTATAGGCAACTGCATGGCTCTTATTAAAACCATAATTTGCAAATTTATCAATGACTTCAAATATTTTTTCAGCAGCTTTTTCGGGAATGCTATTTGCAACAGCTCCACTAACAAACTTTTTCTTCTGCTGTGCCATTGCTTCCAAATTTTTCTTCCCCATAGCTCGACGTAAAAGGTCAGCTTCTGCAAGTGACATTCCCGCAACTTTATTTGCAATTTGAATAACCTGCTCTTGATAGACTATAATTCCATATGTTTCTTTAAGTATAGATTCTAAAACCGGATGAAGATAAGTAACTTTCTTTTTTCCGTGCTTCCGATCAATAAAATCACTAATAAATTCCATCGGTCCTGGACGATAAAGTGCATTCATTGCTGAGAGATCTTGAATGGACTGCGGTTTCAAGTTCTTTAGATACTCTCTCATTGCAGGAGATTCAAATTGGAATATTCCTGTTGTTTGTCCTCTGCTGAATAGAGCAAATGCCTTATCATCATCATCCGGAATAGTATCAATATCAATCTCTACACCGCGTGTTTTCTTGACAAGTGAAATAGTATCTCGGATTATAGTTAGAGTTCTTAATCCGAGAAAGTCCATTTTTAAAATACCGGCATCGTCCAGTTCTTTCATATTGAATTGTGTAACAAAACCGCCATCATTTCCTGCGCGTGCAAGAGGTACAAAATCACTTACATCCCCCGGAGTAATAACCACGCCTGCAGCATGTTTAGATGCGTTTCGATTCATTCCTTCAAGAATTTTGGCGTACTTAATCAGATCAACAATTTGTGGATCGGTAGAATCTTTAACCCATTTTAATTCTGAAACTTCTTTCAAAGCTTGATCAATTGTATAAACCTTACCAAATTTTGATGGGATCCATTTTGTAATACTGTTTACAGTACTGATTGGTATTTTTAATACTCTTGCTACATCACGCAAAACAGCTTTAGAAGAAAGTCTATTAAATGTCACAATCTGCGCAACTGAATTCTCTCCATAGCGCTCTTTTGTATATTGAATTACATCTTCACGCTGATCATCTGCAAAGTCAACATCGATGTCAGGCATTGACTGACGAGCAGGATTAAGAAATCTCTCAAAGAGAAGATCATATTGAAGTGGATCAACATTGGTAATCCCAAGTGCATAGGCAACAAGACTCCCAGCAGCACTTCCTCTTCCAGGTCCAACTGGTATGCCATTATTTTTTGCAGCATTTATAAAATCTTGGGTAATTAAAAAATAACCAGAATATCCCATTGATTTGATTACATCTATTTCAAACTCAAATCTATCTTCAATATCTTTATTGATCTTTGGAAACCTCTTATCTAGACCTTTCCGGGCTAGTTGAGTAAAATACTCATCCAAATCTTTTGCTGTTGAATCTTCAGGTATTGGAAAGATTGGATAATGGAATCCTTCAAAATCGAGATTAACATTACACTTTTCGGCAATCTCGAGAGTATTCTCTACAGCACCTTTATAATTCTTAAATAGGTTTATCATCTCTTCGGATGATTTGAAATAGACTTGATCAGTATGATACCTTAAATCTTTATAATCTGTTTCCCCCTTTTTATCTCCAAGTAAAAGAAGAATATTATGTGCAATTGAATGCTCAGATTTTATGTAATGGATGTCATTAGTAGCTACCAACTTAATATCTAATTCCTTAGATAATTTTGGCATCCCGTTAAGGATTGCTTGATCATTTTCTAAACCGTGATCTTGAATCTCGAGATAGAAATCATCTCCAAATATTTCTTTATATTGATTAGCAACATCGCGGGCCTTTTCGTAATCGTTGTTTAACAGCAAAGATGAAATTGGTCCAGCAAGACAAGCAGAAGTACAGATGATTCCTTCACTTTTTTCTTTTAATAATTCCAAATCAATTCGAGGTTTGTAGTAGAATCCTTCAGTAAAACCTTGTGTTGCTAGTTTTAATAAATTCTGATATCCGGTTTTATTTTTTGCTAGAAGGACAATGTGGTTGTAATGCTTTGCTCTCGATCTACCTGGAGAAACTTCACTTCCCCTATCAAATCTTGATCTATCTTTTGTAATGTAGGCTTCAACACCAATTATCGGTTTAATACCTGCTTGTTTAGCTTTTTTATAAAATTCGGAAATACCATACATTACGCCATGATCAGTCAGAGCAAGCGCATCCATTTCATTAGCTACTGCTTCATTAATTAATCCATCGATAGTACAAGCAGCATCTTGCAGACTATAATGTGAATGATTATGTAAATGTACAAAGTTATTCATCTATTCTCATTTTACTCGTAATTCGTAATTCATAATTATTCCTTCCCAGTGTGTCCAAAACCGCCTGATCCTCGTGAGCTATCTGAGAGATTACTATTTTCTAGAAGGTCAGCTTTGTAGACTTTTGACAAAACTAACTGAGCAATTCTATCACCACGATTGATCACAAAATCTTCCTTTGAAAAGTTGAATAAAATAATTTTGACCTCTCCACGATAATCAGAATCGATTGTGCCTGGAGAATTTAGTAATCCAATTCCATGTTTAATTGCTAATCCGCTTCTTGGTCGGACTTGTATTTCAAATCCTATAGGAATTTCAACTATTAAGTTTGTTGGTATCAAATCAATTTTTCCAGACTCCAAAATGATCCTTTCATCAATGGCAGCACGAACATCCATTCCGGCACTACCATCTGTTGCATATACAGGAAGAGGTATATCATTAAATATTTCTGAAATTCTTTTAATATTCAATATAATTTTATTCATAGTTTTCCTTTTTTAACCGCAAAGCACACAGAGTTATTCGCTAAGCTCGCAAAGATTATATATTTTATTTTCTTCTAAATAGTGTTACAACTTTTATGAACTCTTCTTTCTCAATTACTTTTAATATAAACAGTGCTGAAATAAA
>JBDLIN010000073.1:0-15754 GCA_039714835.1 Bacteroidota bacterium
TGTCCGAAAAATAATATTCCATAAGTTATTGTTGGTAACAGTATTACTAATAATTTTATTTGATAACTTGATATTCCAATACTGTCTAATCCAAAAGAAATAAGTCCGCCAATTACTATACCACCTGGGAACCAAACATGAAACTTATTCAGCATTTCTGTTTTATTATCTGGGTATAAGGTTGCAACAAGTGGATTTGCGGCAGCTTCAACCAAACCATTACCCATAGCTAGAATCAGTGCCCCAATAAAAAGCATCGTAAAACCATCAGCAAAGAGCATTGTCAGCACACCAGCAAAATGACCAATAAAGGCAAGCCGGAAGAGAAATTTCATCCCAAGAACATCACAGAGCGGACCAAAAATAAAAATGGTTATTGAAAATCCCCATAATGCCGCTCCTCCAATCCAGCCAACTTCAGCATTGGTTAATACAAATATTTCTTTCAGAGGGCCCATAATTGCACCGATAATTGCAAACGTCACTGATGTTGCAATAAGAGAAAAATTGCTACCTAAAAATAATCTACCAATATTTACACTTCCAAGATTTGAAGCCTTATCCATATTTAATTCTCCATTAAGTTATTAGACATAAATTTATGAATTATAAAAGCTATAAACTCCAACCATCTGCGTATTCTCTTATCAAATAATCATTAGCTTCTGGGACATTTGTAAATTCACCTTTTTCACCATCCCATTCGAGAGTTGTATGTTTTGGAGCCATTCGCACAGCAATATTACCTATCATCATTGTTTCAACAAGTCTTGATGCATATTCAAAATTTGAAGTAGCTTGCTCATTGTTTTTGATTGCTTCAACCCATTCTTGATGGATACCTGGGGATCGTTTAATTGTTTTAGCAGGTTGCTTGTATTCTCTCATTTTGGTTTCCGGAATAATTCTTGGGCTGCTTCCGTAGCACCCACACATGATCTTTCCTTTTGATCCATAAAACAAAATACCGCCATCTCCATCACCCATTCGACGTCCAGGTTCTAATTCTTCTGGTCTTGGAGGCATAGTACCACCGTCATACCAGGTTAATTCAACAGGGGGTTTCCCATTCCTTTCCGGGAATTGATAGTAGATCACCTCTGCAACAGGCCAACTATCACCATTAAATTTAGTGGAACTTGCCTCCACAGTTGTTGGGTATACTAAATCTAAAGTTTCATAAGGAATATCAAAAATATGAGCTCCCATATCACCAAGGGCACCAGTACCAAAATCAGCCCAAGCTCTCCAGCTCCATGGCATATATGCAGGATGATAAGGACGGAAAGGTGCAGGACCTAACCACAGATTCCAGTCAACTTGAGGAGGAACAGATGGTATTTCAGTTGGTCTATCCATCCCGGTTTCCCATACAGGTCTATTTGTCCAGCATGCAACTTTATCAACTTCACCAATCGCACCATCATCTAACCATTCTCTTATAAGTCGAATTCCTTCTCCAGCATGTCCTTGGTTTCCCATCTGTGTAATTACACCATATTTCTTCGCGGCTTCTCTTAAGATCCTAGCCTCTTTAACAGAATGAGTTAATGGCTTTTGAACAAAAGCATGTTTGCCCAGCTGCATTGCAGCCATTGCAGCAACTGCATGAGTATGATCAGGAGTACTTACAGTAACGGCATCAATGCCTTTCTCTTTTTCAAGCATTACTCTGAAGTCTTTATATTTAGGAGCATTTTCTAATGTTTCTGCCAATTCCATGTTCCCATCTTCTTTTGTCTTTCTTATAGTCTCTTCAACTTTTCTATCGTCAACATCGCACAAAGCCACAATATTCTCTGTTTGACTTACAGTAGTCATATCTGATCTTCCTTTACCCCCAACTCCGATAACGGCAATGTTAAGTTTATCGCTTGGTGCAGTATATCCCTTGCCGCCAAGAACATCTCTCGGTACAATAGTAAATGCTGCGCTTGTTAGGGCAACGCTATTGATAAATTTTCTTCTTGAAATATTATTTTTCCCAGTTTCTTTTTCCATTATAAATTCTCCTTTATACTCTAACTGTTTAATGTTTTTTTCATTTTATTCACTATCTGACAAGTCCCTCTCACTGTATGGTAAAAAACTTTCCAGCTCGTTCCCATATAATCCCAAATCAGATCTCCGTTTTCCTCATTTAGTGCAAACCATTCTCCTTGATCCCAATTTATTACTTTGCTAAAAACAAAATCATATACATTTATATATGCATCTAGATAACGTTTTTCTTTGGTTAAGATATATGCATCAAGGAATCCAACCATTGCTTCAGCCTGCTGCCAAAATTCTTTTGTTCGTTCAGTGGGAGATCCATACCGTTCACCTTCGACAAAAATTCCTCCATGCTTCCAGTCAATACCATTTTTATAAGTATGTTCATAAATAGGAATTACTTTATCCAGGCTTTTTTCACGTGGAATCTCCAATATATCTTGAGAATGAAGATAAAGCCATGCAAATTCAATGTTGTGACCGTATGAAGTAATATCTGTAGATTTACCATCCTCATCAAAACGATCACGACCCCATACTGTATCAAGTTCAACATTTGCAATAGGTATCCAGTCATTTGTGAACATTGAAATACCTGTTCCAGTATTTGGTTCTATCATTTTTTCGAAAATAAGATCAATCACATCTGTTAATGCTTTTCTATGTTCTTCTTTTTGGGTTAATTCGTATAGGGTTGTGAATGCCTCCATAAGGTGCATGTGTACATCTAAAGACTTGTGTGAACTCATATCATCACGTGCTTTTTTCAAATTAAAATACCGATCGAAGTGTTCATGATATCCGTCATTCTCCCTATCAGCTACTTTTGTTTGAAGCAAATCAAAAATCCTTATGGCTTCATCTTTAGCTGATTTATCGCCGGTAAGCAATGCATATTCCGATAATCCATAAATCAAGAATGAGTGTCCGTAAATGATCTTATTATCATCAATCGGTTTGCCATCTTCAGAGACTATCCAATAATATCCATCATATTCTTTATCGAAAAAATACTTTTGTAGAAATTCGATTCCCTGCTGAATCGCTGCTTCACCATTTGGCCAATCGAAACCAAGCCGCATCGCATGTGAGATTGTGAAAACACTCCTTACTTGTGAGAGAAAAGATTTTTCTGTTACTTCAGTTCTGTTTCCATCTCTATCGTAATTTGTTTGAAAGCCTCCAAATTTTGGTTCTACTGCGCGCTGAGTCCAAAATGGGATCAATTTTTCATTTAAATATTTCTCTGTTTTTTCTAAATACTCTTTAAGAATAATAGTTTCATCAGAATCCATTAAATCTCCACTAACTTATTTTTTACTAAGATCTTTGTATGCTAGTTCTTTGATCTCTATTATTTGTCCAGGGTTATGTCCTTGAATTGCAAAATGTCCTTCTGTATGGTCTGAATCTTTATACTCGGTCATCAATTTGTCGTTAACCCAAATTTTAAGACTATCACTAACCATTCTCACCTTCATTTCAAACCACTCATTATCTTTGGTTATTAACTCTTTGGCTTTTGCTGTTGGAGAACCAGGTTTCCATAACCAACCTGTATGAGCATCTTGGTGATTATCAATTTGTGCTTCGTATCCTCGAGGCCAGCCATCAGGATTATCTTCCGGCGGATTGCTTCTAAAATAAAGTCCGCTGTTTCCATTTTCACTAATTCGAAATGTTCCTTTTATCTCAAAATCTGTTGCTGTTGCATTTGTGTAGATGTGCCCCATACCTCCATCACCGCTCATAATTCCATCTTGAACATTCCATACTGCCTTGCCTTTAACAAACCAATTATCAAGATTTTCTCCGTTAAATAATATGATCCATTCAGGTTCAGATGTTTCCTCTGTGGTCTTACCCTCTTCAACTTTTCCACAAGAAATTAGAAGTGTACCAAGTATGAATAAAATCATTAGTCTTTTCATTTTTTCCTCTCTGCTTAATTTATGATCTTTAAAAGTACTTCTCGTTATCAAACAAGATAAAACTGTGAATACTTATTTTCATAATAATTTATTAAAAAACAGAACACAATTATTTTTACAATAACAGTTGGGCAATCGTTTGTATAATTTCTATGTAAACTAAAAAAAAAATATTATTAAGACAAATCAATTATGTTAAATATGAGAATAAATTAGTTCGTAATAGGTTAATCTAAAACGGAAAGTCATCGGAATAATCAATCTGTTCATCAATAATTTCCTTCTTTGGTTCTTCTGCAATAAGATGTAAGGGATTACTTTCAACAAAGATAGCTTTGTATGGAATTGTCGGACATGCAAACTCACATGCTCCACAACCTATACAGATCTCTTCTTTCACTTCAGGTGCTTGGAGATTATTTTCAATTGGAATCATTGTAACAGCTTTTGTAGGACAATGCTCAGAACATGCACCACAAGCAGTACCTTGAGTATAAACTATACAGTTATCTTTTATAAATTTTGCTTTACCTATTTGAACTCTCTTTTTAGTTTCGACATCGATCACTTTGATAGCATCAGTAGGGCAAACATCAGTACAAATTGTGCATTCATAATCGCAAAAGCCAAGCTTATTATTCATCATTGGTAACATCATTCCAGTAAAACCGTATTCTAAAAATGATGGCTGTAAAACATGAGTTGGACAAGCACTTACACATAAATGACACGCAGTACAATAATCTGATAGATGACCAATGCTAATTGAACCTGGCGGTGAAATGGGATTAGGTCTTATCACCGGGATTTTATTCTTTTTATATACTTCTATTTTATCTTGAGCGTATGAGAAACCAGTTAATCCAATAGTATAAGCAAATATACTAGCCAAAAAAGATCTTCTTTCAAGATCTTCTTTTTCACCATTCTCTTTATTCCAAATCTTGGAGGGTTGAAATTCATACTTCAACCCATGAGTAGGACAAACAGCAAAACAGTTAAAGCAACTAACGCATCTAGTAAAATCGACAACTTCTTTTTTTGAATCGATACACTCTGCCTTACATACTGTTTCACATACTCCACACCTGACACAGGTTTCTTTGTTAACAGCAATTTTAAATAGTGAAAATTTTGATAAAAATCCCAATAGTGAACCGACAGGACATAGAGTGTTGCAAAAAAATCTCCCACTGTTATATGAAAAAAGAAACACTATTATGAGGATTATCAATGAAAATGATAAAGTAAATATATTTATGTTATTAAAAGATAGTGGAGCGACTGAATAATTATTAATAATTTCCAACAAGTACGAAATTACATTATTTATGCCTATTACTAAGGGTTTAACCAGATGTGTTAATATTCTACCATAGTTACTATATGGGTCGAGTGTATATAATAAAAATAGATTGCCGAATAGAAAAGCCGTTATTGTGACTACAAGAATGGAATATCTCACCCAATTGAAATGGGGTTGAAAACTAAATTTGATCTTTTCCCTTTTTCGTTTATAATAGATGATTAAATCTTGAAAGATTCCTAAAGGGCAAATTGTTGAGCAATATACTCTTCCATACAAAAGAGTTATAATTATAATGATTAAAAAACCTATTGCTGCTATTGTGGCAATATCAATAAATTTAAGAAAAGAGGGAATGAATTGAAGGAAGAGAACCTCCTCACTTATTTCATTAGTAATTGTTCCTGTTACATCAAGGAAGAGCAGGGAAGTGAATAGAAGAAAGAGAACAGAAGTTACAACCCGAAATTTTTTTAGGTATGAGAGCATGAACTTATATTTTAATTCGGCTGATAGAAAGCTTTTCAAGGTTCATAGTTCCAACACCCATTTCGTCAGCTATTTTGATGTAATCAATTTCATCAGGATCATGCCCAAATATTTTAGCTGCTGCAGCATCAGCTGCGACTATGTCTGGAGAAACTATTAACGATTTGTATGGTACACAATCATCTTTTGAAACACCCTTTGGCCCATTCTTTTTCATTACAAGATATGCATCGATAATATTTAAATCTGGTTTTCTGAAAGTTGGATAATCAGCTATACACTGGTGAAGATCGTTACGATGCCAATATCTTCTATCCCAAATAGCACCCATTAAATTTTTCATAGCAATGCTTAAATTAGTAGAACTATGATGCTTTAATACAGGTATATTTATAAAAACATCAGACTCTAATATGATTTCATGCACGGCTGCCTCTCGCAGAGATTTCCCCTTTTTAATTTCAACACTTTGATAGTAGCTTTCACTATTTCCTGGAATTAATTTACCGCCAGCATCATTAACAGCCTTTTCTATGCCGCTATTTGTATAGCATAGTTGCCAGTTATCACAAGTATGATCAAACACATAAACGTCTTTAGCCCCAGCATGTAAGCAATGTTCTATTACTTTACTTATTAATTTCGGATTTGTATTTGCAGCTCTTTCCGGTTCTGCATTCCATCCAATATTAGGTTTAATAACAACAGTTTGATTCTTTTTTACATAGCGACTCATTCCCCCAACAGCCTTAATTGCTTTGTTAAACATTACGTCAGGGTCACCGCCCTTTACAGCAGTAAGATCATATAATAATTCATTTTCTGATTTTTTAATATTTGATAGAATTTTAGGGGATGTTCCAAAAGTGAGTGCAGAAACTGTAACCATGCTAACACCAAGGCTGCTTTTTATAAATTTTCGCCTATTCATTCTAACTCCTATCTAATAGAAAAAAATATTGAACAATACTAAGAGCAATTATTTTCAAGATAGAAATAAATTCTTATGGATTCAAGTAGTATAGAGATATTTATATATTAGTGAGTAATTAATCATTTTTAACATCCTACAACCGTAAAAAATTAAAAAACTAATCAATAATTTGAATATATTTTAATAATTATTTCTTTGGTATAAAAAATGCTAACTTTTAGAAAATAATCAGTGATTCAATAAAAATTATTACCGATAAATGATGATCTAAATATAGAAAAATGGAGAATTATCTATGAATCTAAATAAAGCTTCTATTAGTATGGTACTAGTTATTCTACTTGGTCTTTCGTTCTTTTCTTCCCAAACTGTTGCCCAAGTTAATGGATATGATCTGAAGTATGGATTTTCATTTCATGGTCTTGTACCGGAGACCGATTTCCACAATGATGAATTAAAATTTTCATTTCTTTTCCGAGGATTAGTTCGATATGAACTCACGACAGAACTTGAACTCGGATTTGGTGCTGGTTATGGTTTATTAACTGGTTATGATTTTCAGAAAAATATTTGGAAAACATCACTTATTCCAATCGATCTAAGATTCATTGTCAGTCCCTTTCATGTAGATACATTTAGTCCATATATTTACGCAGGGGGTGGAATATTGGGATGGTCAATTCTCACATCACAAACAGAATCACACGCTCCGGTTGATGATAGCGGATGGGATCCAATAATTCCATACGGGATTGGAGCAGAGTTTGCCTTAACTGAAAACATTTTAATGGATATTAGTGGTGGCTACACTTACACCTTTACTGATGAACTGAATGGTTACAAAACTAGTGCACCTGGTAAAAGTTATTCAGATGGTTATTTTGATGCTGGGATTGGAATTACTTTTGTGGTTGGTAGTTCAGAGTCAGATGAAGATAATGATGGTGTACTTAAAAAGGATGAAGTAATAATTGGGACTGATCATAAAAATCCTGATTCAGATTGGGATGGTTTGAATGATGGTGAAGAGATATTAAAATACAACAGTAACCCATTGAATAGAGACAGTGATAATGATGGATTAAATGATCATGATGAAATTAAGATCTACTCAACAAATCCAAATAATGTTGATACGGATGATGATTCAATAGATGATTTTGAGGAAGTTAGTAATTTTAAAACAGATCCTGTAAGTAATGATACTGATAAAGATAAGTTGACTGATAGTGAGGAAATAAATTTGTACAAAACTAATCCATCAAAAATTGACTCAGATAGTGATGGTCTAAGTGATTATTTTGAGGTTACACGTCATTATACTGATCCACTAAGAGACGATACTGATAGTGATGGATTAGTTGACGGTGCAGAGGTAAAAATTCATCAAACTAATCCACTTAATTATGATACTGATGGTGGAAGTGTTGATGATAAAGTAGAAATTGAAAGAGGAACAGATCCAAACAATCCTGCAGATGATAAGATACAAAAAGCTACAGCACCCGTCGTGTTGGAAGGATTAACATTCCCTTCTGGAAAAGCAGAAGTTACCCCACAATCTGAAAAAGCTTTAATGGATGTTTATAATACATTAAAGGCTCATCCAGATATTAGTGTCGAACTCAGAGGTTATACCGATAATTCGGGTAGTGCATCAGCGAATTTAGATCTTTCACAAAGAAGAGCTGATGCAGTTAAAAACTGGTTGGTGGCAAAAGGTATAGCTCCTGCACGAATAAAAGCAATTGGGTTTGGAGAAGCAAATCCTATTGCAGATAATAGAACTGAAGAGGGTAAAAGACTCAACAGAAGAATTGAATTTATCCAAATGTCAAAGTAATAATTTCAAAGTAAAATTTGGTATTTTTGTAATCCCTCATACAAAGTATGGGGGATTTTTATATGTGCGAAAATTGTAAGACAATGGAACTTTTTTATTTCCTAAGATGTAACACCAATAATTTTTAAGTGGAGAAGATATGAATACAGATGTTGCAGCAATAAATGCAGTAGAATTAGAGCAAAGGAGTTTTATAACAAAAGTTTATAGATGGATGGGATTTGGACTACTGCTTACAGCGTTGGCAGCTTATTTAGCTGTTAGTTCAGAATCATTTATTTATATGCTGGCAGAAAATAGTATGATCTTCTATGGACTTATTATTGCCGAACTTGGATTAGTAATTTATCTCTCAACAAGAATTAATAAAATGAGTGCTGAAGCTGCGGCAGGCTCATTTATAATATATTCCATTCTAAATGGATTAACAATTTCACTCTTGCTATTGCTTTATACAGGTGGATCAATAGCAGCGACTTTTCTTTCAACCGCACTTACATTTGGGGCAATGAGTGCATATGGTTACTTTACAAAAAGAGATTTAACAACAATGGGTAGTTATTTATATATGGCTCTTATTGGTTTAATAATAGCATCGTTAGTGAATATTTTTTGGGCAAACAGTACATTATATTGGATAATCTCTTATGTGGGCATCTTACTTTTTGTTGGTTTAACTGCCTATGACACACAAAAAATAAAAAAAATTGGTGCATCAGTTGATATGAATGATGGTCAAGTAAGTCAAAAATTAGCTATAATTGGTGCTTTAGCATTATATCTCGATTTTATTAATCTTTTTCTAATGCTCCTAAGAGTTATGGGAGATAGAAGATAGTTTAATTATAAATTACGAATTAATAATTATGAATGTTGTATGAATAAGGTTTATACTGTTAAGAATTTAGCAGATGTAATAGTTGAGTTTAGCGATATATATATAGCTAAAAAGAGATTTCAAGAATGTCTTAATTCAACAGAACTAATTGAAAAAGATGAGTTTGGAAACGAAAAAGTAATTAGAAGTAGAACTCATCAAAAAGTTGGTGAAATAGAGATCAATAATAAATGTGTTTATCTAAAAGTTCCTTTTTACCAGCCAAGTGATCTTCCAGAGATAAAAATTTCTAAAATTGGGGAATCACCTGAAAAATTGCGATCTAAAATGGATGTAATTAGTGAAAATTGGGAAGAGGGGATCACAACGTAAATTTTTGAAACTATTCTTTTGTTATTGCATCATATCCAAACAATAATTTTGTATAAAATCATTATTGTAAACCGTAAGACAAACTTATATTCTGTAAAAGTGTAATTTTATTATAAATTTTGATTTTTTAAATAAATCCTAAAAGGAGATAAACGTGAAAAAAATAGGTGTTCTATTAATTGTAATAATATTTTTATTAGGTTGTTCAGATACTAGTAATTCGTCAGCAAATGATCAAAATGGCTTGAAATGGCATACCACTGTTGAAAAAGCTTTAGCAGTAGCTCAAAAAGAAAACAAACAGGTTCTTGTCCAATTTTCAGGATCTGACTGGTGCAAATGGTGTATTAAATTAAATGATGAGGTATTCCACAAACCAGATTTTGCAGCCTATGCAAAAGATAATTTAGTGTTAGTGAATTTAGATTTCCCAAGATCAGTTCCTCAATCTGAAGAAGTGAAAAATTATAATAGATCGGTTGCAACGAAGTATGGAGTAAGAGGATTTCCAACAGTACTTCTTATGGACAAGAAAGGAAACGTTGTAAGAGTAACTGGTTATCAACCAGGCGGTCCAAAAGCATATGTTGAGCATATTAAAGAAGCTTATAATACTAAGGGCTAAAATTTAATTTTATAGATTAAGAAAAACCCAACTCCTTAAAGGGATTGGGTTTTTTATTTGTTCTTTTGAATTACTTTTCTAATATTTCTTCAATTTGATCCATTACGTTATTCATTCTTTTCATCGCAAGATCGAATGGTTCTTGAGCAGTGGGATCAACACCAGCATCCTTTATCAAATCGATTGGGTATTTAGAACTTCCACCAGTTAATATTTTGAAGTAATCATCAACTGCCGAATTTTTTGCCACAGCCAACTCACCTTCAATTAACTGCAACTCTGTATCTTGTATTTTTTGAGCAAAAGCTGTTGAGTAAATGATAGAAGTTGAATATTGATAGACATAATAATTATAATAAAAATGAGGAATGTAAGCCCACTCATATTCAATATATGGATCAACAACGCAGATACCTTTATCATGCCCATAATATCTTTTCACAATGTCATAATAGAGGTTACTCATTATTTCACCATTTAACGGTTCATGATTTTCTATCTTTTTATGAATTTCCCATTCAAATTCAGCAAATGAAACTTGACGGAATAATGTTTGTCTTAAATTTTCAAGATAACTAGATAATAAATAAAGTTTTTCCTCATCTGAATCAACATTTTTAACAAGATAATCTAACAGTAAATTTTCATTTAATGTAGAAGCGATCTCGGCAACAAAGATTGAATAGTTAGCATTAGGAAATTCTTGATTCTTATTAGATAGATATGAGTGCATGGTATGTCCTAACTCATGCGCAAGTGTCGAGACAGAATTAAAGTCATCCGTCCAATTCATTAAAATATATGGATGGACATCATAAGCTGATCCGCTAGAGTAAGCACCGCTTCTTTTACCAGGATTAGGATAATAATCTATCCATCTATTGTTGAATGCTTCTTTAAGTACGTTTATATATTCATCACCAAGAACTGGAAGTGCATTTAATATTGCTTCTTGCCCTTCTTCAACGGAAAATTTCATATCGACTTTCTCAACCGCTGATGCATATAAGTCGTAATAGTGAAGTGTATCATAGCCAAGCATTTTCTTTTTAAGATTTAAAAATCTATGAAGTGTAGGTAGTGCTTTGTTGATTTGATCAATCAAATTGGTATAGACAGTTGTTGGGATGTTATTACTGTTTAATGCTGCTTCTAATGAGGATTCATAATTTCTGTTCTTTGCATAAACGAAATCATTTTTAACATGACCCGCCAAGTTAACACCTATTGTTTTTGAATATTTTCCATAGTTATTGAAAAACTCTTCAAAAACCTTCGCCCTATCTGCTCGATTTTTTGTTTGTCTAAATTTAGCATATCCTGCAGAAGTCAATTTTACAACTTCTCCATTTGAAAGTTTGACTTCTGCACGGGGCATTTCAGCATTGCTGAACATACTATAGACGTTGTATGGAGTTCCACTTGTTAGACCGAAACTGGCTAGAATTTTTTCTTCCTCCTCAGAAAGTGTATGATCTTTAAGTCTGACAACATCATCAATTGCCATCTTGTACTTAGCGAGGTTAGGTTGTTCCTTAAAAAAGTTTTCTAACTTCTTTGGATCGATTTTCAAAACTTCTGGATCAATGAATGAGGATGCCTCAGAAATTTTGGTTCCTAAACTGCTAGCTTCCTGTGCAAGTGACTCATTCTTACTGTTTCCAAGATCTTGGTCTTTTAGTTTTCCTGCATAACTGGAGATCCGATAATAATCTTTTGCTATGTCATACAACGTTTCGTACGTAAGCAGAAGATTCTTTGAGCTTTCGCCCAATTTACCTTTGTATTTCTGAATATTATCAACACGGCTTTCTATTTCTGCCTTTGCCGATCTCCAGTCTTCAAGTGATTGATAGAGGTCTTTAACGTTCCATTTGTATTTTTCATCAATTTTATCTCTTTCTACATTTTGTGCATTGACAAAAAGTGATAAAATAAACACAATTTGTAGTGAATAAACAAAAATTCTTTTCATGTTCTCCTCATGATTAGTTATTAATTTAGTGGTTAAACATACATAATTAGAAAATTAAGCACCATGATTTTGACGACACAAACCTTATTTTGTTTGACATTTCAGCAATTAAGAAATGAAAATTTTTATTGATTGACGATAGGATAAAAGTTGAAAATGATACTTTGACAGGTTCTTTTTCCACTTATTTTGATCTGGTGAAAAACATTAGGATTATTGCACATACTGCAGTTATACCACTTATTAACAAAGTAAGATCAAAACCCCAAACAAATTGATCTCTCCACTCCTTAGTAGTTCCGAATATTTCGTCATTGACTTCAATGAGTACTTGGGTTTTAGTAAAAAAGTCACCACCGTATGAAATCCAGATAATGAAAACAACAATAATTATTAATAATGCTGCTAACCTAATTTGTTTTTGTCTTTTGTTTAAAATTGGGCAATTCATTTCAACTCCTTATTTGTTCCTAACAAATTAATTCTATTTATAAGTTGAAACTAACAGCAGAGCGACAAATTTTAACTTTCTAATTTGAACAAACTCGTAAATCTACTTTTAACTTTATTATTATTCACTGCCATCGCCATTGCTTTTTTTGTTCCAATAATGATAAGAAGTTTCGTAGCACGAGTAATTGAGGTATAAAGTAAATTGCGTTGTAGCATCATGTAATGAGCTGTGGATACAGGCATGATAACGCAAGGAAATTCACTCCCTTGACTTTTATGGACTGTAACAGCATATGCCAGAGTGATTTCATCAAGATCTTCAAATACATACTCAATTATCCTACCTTCAAATGATATGTACATTACTTTTTTTTCATCATCTACACCAACTATAAAACCGATATCACCATTAAAAACATTTTTATCATAATTGTTGCGTAACTGCATTACTTTATCAGAAGCTTTGAATTTGCGTTCACCTTGTGAATAAATGGTCTCTGAATGATTTAGTTCTTTCTGCATAAGGTTGTTAAGAATTGTAACTCCTACATCTGTTTTATAAATAGGTGATAATACCTGGATATCATTAATAGGATCAAGATCAAATTTATCAGGCAGCTTCTCTTTACATAATTTAATGATTATTCCGGGGATTTTTTTATTATCAGCTTCATCAATAAAAATGAAATCAGAATCTTTAATATAGTTTAGTACTGGAATTTCACCGCGGTTGATTCGGTGAGCATTTAAAATAATATCACTGTGTTTTGCCTGCCGGAAGATTACATTTAATTGTATAACTGGAATTTTGTCACTTGAAATCAGGTCCTTTAATACACTACCTGCACCAATGGATGGAAGCTGGTCAATATCACCTACAAATATCACAGTGGTTTTTTTGTTTATTGCTGTTATTAAATGATACATCAGAATTGTATCGATCATTGAAACTTCATCAACTATCAGAAGATCGGATTCAAGCTGTGCTTCTGCATTGTAGTTAAAAGTATCCTCCTGTGGATTATATTCCAATAATCTGTGAATAGTTTTTGCTTCAAGACCGATTACTTCAGTCATTCTTTTAGCAGCTCGTCCTGTTGGTGCAGCAAGCAGTATTTTTTTATCTAAATATTTATATAGTTGAATAATTCCTTTCAGCGTAGTTGTCTTTCCTGTTCCTGGTCCACCGGTAATTATCAAAAATTTGTTTTCTATTGAAGATGTAATAGCTTCCAATTGCTCTTGGGAGTACTTCTCCTTAAGAAGAGATAGTAACTTATGATTTTCTTCGTTAGATTCATTAGTAAAGTTAATAATATGATTTATCGAGTTCTCAATCGCACGTTCAGCGTAGTAATAATCATACAGATAAATATTGTCATTCTTTATAACAATTTCACACTCATCTTCAAGTTCGTAAAGTAATGGATCAGAATATGCTAGTTCGTATTGAAGGATATATGAGCATTCTCGAACCAAATCATTTTCAGGGATGAAAACATGTCCACTTTTCGAAGCTTCAGTTAACAGATAAACAATGCCAGCTTTTATTCTAACAGGATCACTTTCTGTTATTCCCATACTTTTTGCAATATTATCAGCAACCTTAAAACCAATTCCCCATACATCCTTTATTAATCGATATGGATTCTCTTTAATTTTTTCAGGTGCGAGGTCGCCATAAGTTTTATATATTTTAAGTGAGTATGCAGTTGAAATTCCATTAGACTGAAGAAATAGCATTACATTTTTTATCCCTTTCTGCTCTTCCCATCCCAACCTAATGATTTTAAGTTTCTTTGATCCGATACCTTCAATTTCGAGGAGTCTATCAGCATTATTATCGAGAATATCTAATGCTGCCTCACCAAATTTCCTTACTATTCTATCAGCAGTTACTTTCCCGATTCCCTTAATTAAACCTGATCCAAGATATCTGGCAATACCCGCTTCTGTAGTTGGATAGTGAACTTCAACTGATTCAACTTTGAATTGTCTTCCATATCGCTGATGATTTACCCAGGAACCATGTAATTCTACTTCATCACCCTCATTTAGCTTTGGTAGATTTCCAACTACAGCAGTACCATCCTCTAATTTAAAAACAGAATATCCGTTATCTTCGTTGTAAAAAAGGTAGACATCAATGATGCCGGTAATTAGTTCCATAAATAGAATTCAATAAATTGATTAGATTTGTAAATCTATGATTTAAGTAGAAGAAAAGGAAATTTAGAATCATAATTTTATTAAGAATGGATATGATAATTAATCAGTTATATAAATATTCTTTGCGTTTATCCGCCTTTTGGCGCCGTCTTTGCGACTCAGCGGTTTATTCAGTTATATGTGTATGAAAAAGATAAGATCAAATAATCAACATTATGATGCATGGCTGCATTGGGATGTAACGAAACGTTGTAATCTTAATTGCGAATATTGTTTTGGGAAGATTACCGATCCAAAGGTAGTAGTCAATTTAATAGATATAGAAAAATTGATTGCCACTCTGGATAAGACCGATAAGGTATTTAGGATTAGTTTTACGGGGGGTGAACCAACAATGGTTCCAAATTTTGTTGAAGCTTTAAATGCAATAACAGAAAAGCATTTTATCTCATTCAACACAAATCTAATAACAAAAAATTTGACGAAAATTATTGATGCTGTTGATCCTCAGAGAATTCTTCATATACACGCATCATTACACTATGATGAACTTGTCAAGAAAAATTTACTTGAAAGATTTATTGAGAATTTTAAACTATTTAAGAAAAATGGATTCAATATTTTTACAGAAGTTGTCGCTTATCCTCCGTTGGTAGATAGAATATATGAGATGAAATCGATTCTTGAGTCTGAGGGAATTGATATTACTTTTGCTCCATTCTTTGGTAAGCTTAATGATAAAATTTATCCTGATGCTTACACTGAAAAAGAATTAGAATTATTTGGAATATCAGAAAATGAATTACAATGCTTCTCACAAAAGA
>JBDLIN010000074.1:0-15655 GCA_039714835.1 Bacteroidota bacterium
ATAAATGAAAGGTTTAAGAATGATGACGAAGCAAACTCAATGCTCTCAAGAGATATGAGAATGCCTTGGAGAAATTATTTATAAGATAAAATCATGGTGTAATAATGAATTCAATTTTATTTAAGGTCTTATTTATGATTGGTATTCTATTATTTAATTTAGGTTGTAAAGAAGAAAGGAGTGATTGGGAAATTCCAAGTGACAAAAATGATTTTCATATTTTTATCTTGATGGGACAATCAAATATGAGTGGATATGGAACTCTTATTGATTCCGATACAATATCTGTTCCTCACATTCTAAAAATTCCAACAATATTTGAAGGGGAAATCCAATGGGAACCTGCAGCACATCCTTTACATAACAGATTGGATTCAGATAGATTTGGACTTGGTCTTCCATTTGCCAAAAAGTACTTGGAAACTCACAAAGGTGTTACAGTTGGATTAATTCCACTCGCCTTTGGAGGTGCTGGGATTGACGGTTTAAAAAAAGGGAGTAAAGTTTATAAAGACTTTCTAATAAAAGCTGCATTCGCGAAAAAACATGGTGTTGTTAAAGGAGTATTATGGCATCAAGGTGAGTCTGATACAGTAGTAGATGAATTAGCAGATAGTTATGAAAAAAAACTGCATCAGTTAATTGCTGATGTTAGAGCAAGTATTGGAAATCCTGAATTACCTTTTATCGTCGGTAATCTTGCTGAGTTCTACGGTACTGGAAAAGATCACAATAAACCTGACAGAGTAAAAAGAATAAATCGTGTTAAGCAGGCTTTGAGAGATGTCCCAAAAAATATTGAATTTACAGGTTTTGTTGAGAGTACAGGTTGTACTTCAATTGATCATCATAATGTCCATTTTGACAGAGAGTCTTATATAATCCTTGGTCATAGATATTTTGATGTATATTCAACAATAATTAGTAATAATGTGAATTTTGATAAAGAATAAGTATTATTGAATAATTATTTAAATGGAAGAGGAACCTATGAAATGTGAATATGGAAATAGTAAACAAAAAAGATTTCAAACAATTCCGATGAATAATTTATTTGTATCTTCAATTAAGTATTGTTGTTTAGTCCTTCTCGCAATCTTGGTTTTTAGTTGCTCAACCGATTCCTTTAATTATAAAATGCAGAATTGCGAATTGAAAATTGATTCAAAAGGGCAATTGATTAGTATTATTGACGGAAACAGCAAAGAAGATTATTGTTATGATAATAAAGAATCAGTTATTCTTTCATTGAAAATAGATTCTACTATTGTTACTCCTTTACATGCTGATTTTTCAGAGGATAAAGGGAAAATTTCTTTAAACTTTGGTAATGGTATCATGGCAGATGTAAAGGTAGTTCTTAAAGAAAAGTATATCACTTTTGAACTTATTTCTATTTCCGATGATTCAAATGTTGATGCTATTGTGTGGGGGCCATATGCCACTACTATTAATAAAAGCATTGGAGAAACCATTGGCATTGTACAAAATGATCAATTTACATTTGGTATTCAAGCGCTGAACCTGAAAACACTTGGCGGATATCCATGGAAAGATAATGACCATCTTCCTCAACTAGATGTTTTTGAACAAGACGATTATGAAGATCTTACAAAAGGGAAGAGAGGTGTTTTATATTCAGTTGAAGCTGCAAAACCAACTAACTTTGGCAGTAATTTACAAGCTTATACAAGAAACAGAAAGAAAGACCGAATAATTAAAAACTGGCGTCATGACAGATATTTAGCACCATCATATGATGATGGTGGTGTTGTTGAATCTAAGATTGCACTTTTCGGATGCCAAACAGATTCAACACTTAATACAATCGGACATATTGAAGTTGAAGAAGGATTGCCGCATCCAACAATTAATGGGGAGTGGATTAAAACATCTCCGGTTATCAATTCCTCTTATTTAATTATGAGTTTCACTGAAGAGAATATTGATGAGTGTCTTGAATATTCAAAAAAATCTGGATTTAAATATTTATATCATGGTCATCCTTTTGAGTCTTGGGGACATTTCCCTCTTATCAAGGAACAATTTCCTAATGGATGGGATGGGATGAGAAAATGTGTTGAAAAAGCAGAAGCGCAAGGTATATACGTTGGTACGCATACATTGACAAATTTCATTCATACTAATGACAGTTATGTAACACCTGTTCCTGATAAACGTCTTGCAAAAGTTGGTCATAGCATAATTATTAATGATATTACTAAAACACAGATAGATATTGAAATTAAAAGTCCTGACTTTTTTAATCAATTCAAAAACAATCATTTAAAAAGCGTAGTTATCAATGATGAAATAATTAGATATGGTTCAGTCAGCGATAATGCACCTTGGATTCTTAAGAATTGTGAGCGAGGTGCTTTCGGTACGAAGGTATCAAATCACACCAAAGGAACTAAGATCAGCAAGTTAGCAGATCATGGTTACAAAGTATTTTTGGGGGATATCTCCTTAAACAAAGAGATGGCAGAGAACATTGCAGATTTTATGAATCAAACTGGTGTTAGAATGCTTGATTTTGACGGACTAGAAGGAGCACATTCAACAGGGATGGGAAACTATAGTGAAGTACTCTTTGCCCAACAATGGTACGACCGATTAAATGAAAATATTAAAAATCATTTTCTGCTTGGAGCTAGTAGATCGGGACATTATTTTTGGCATATCTATTCCCGAATGAATTGGGGTGAACCCTGGTATGCCGGTTTTAGAGAGAGTCAAACAGAGTATAGACTAAAAAACCAAAAATACTTTAAAAGAAACCTAATGCCTGGAATGTTGGGTTGGTTTAAAATGACCCCTAGTACTACAGTAGAAGATATTGAATGGTTAATGACGCGATCAGCTGCTTATAATGCTGGATTTGCTTTTGTTACAAATTTGTCTACCCTTAAGAAAAACGGCAAAACCGACGAGATCTTTTCAATTTTAAATACTTGGGAAACAGCAAGGTTAAATGGTGTGTTTACGGAAGAGCATCAAAAAAGAATGTTGGATCTCTCATCAGAATTTCAATTGCAAAAATCGGATAGGAACAGTTTAGTACTAACTCAAATATATTCCAATAAGTTTGAGCATAAACAAAAGACAAGACAACCAGGTGAACCACTTTATTCTACATTCGAGTTTGAGAATCCTGTTAAAGAGCAGCCTTTGAATTTCATTATTACTGCTGTACAATCTGATATATCAGATATAAAGATAGAAATAAATAATCATAGAACTATTGAATTGCCTATTAAAATCAAAAAAGGTCAGACGATTAAATTTACTGATCTGAAAAATGCGATAGTTTATGATCAAAATTGGCATAAAATATCATCTATTAAGTTAGATGAAAGATCTTTTATAATTCCGAAAGGTAAACAGTCAGTTACATTTGACTGTACTTTCCGAAATGTGGGTGATCAAGCCAAAGCGAAAGTAGAATTGTTGATTTATGGAGTCCCTGAAGAAATCGGAAATAAGTAGGTATGTTTTGCTAAGAATAGAGCATAAAATAAAAATTACGAATTTCAGAATTCATAAATAGAAAACATTATTTTTAGAATGAACAGAATTAAAATAATCAACAAAATATTTTTAATTTTTATAACAATTGGATCTAGTAGTTGCATTGATAATTCATCTGAATTTACTCTATCAAATTTAAATAAAGATGTTGATTCTCCTACAGAATTTGCTCCTAATATATTGCAAAATGATGAATCCTTATTAAAAGCTCAGTTAATTGAAAATCCAAATGTTGAGTTTATTCTACAGAAGAGTCCTACGATTTTTTCTAGTAATAATAGTATGCAGCATTCATATTCAGCAGTTATCGGTCATGATATTATTGAAGGGACATATAAAATATTATCCCATTCAGAAGAATCTGCATTTTCTTTAGCAGATGATGGTAAAGGAAGATTAACAGTTTTTGAAAATGAAAATCCAGTACTTAGCTATAATTTTGGAATGCAACTTTCCGACAGTGTTCCGGGAAGATACAGGAGATCAACATATATTCACCCAATTTATGAGCTAAAAGGAAATGTATTAACAGATGATTTTCCAAGTGACCATTATCATCACCGCGGACTCTCATGGATGTGGCCGAAAATATTTATTGATAGCGTCAGATATGACCTTTGGCATATTTATGGATCGCAAGGAAAATTAGCTGGAATTCATCAAATTTTTGAAGACTGGATTGTGCAGGATGTTGGACCGATATGCGCTACTATTGGTGCAAAGAATTTCTGGCAGCTTGATGATGGTCAAAAAGTAATGGATGAATCAGTATTTGTGAAAGTCTATCGTGCTACCGATAATGCTCGTGCGGTGGATATCAAACTCATTTGGAAAGCTATTACTCCAATTGGTATTGAAGGTCAGACTAAAAAAGGCTATGGCGGCTTTAATTTTAGATTTGCTCCAAGAAAAGAGACTCAAATATTTTCTAATCTTGGCAAAGAGAAAGATAGCGATTTAAAGAATTTACCGTGGGCAGATCAATCTGCCAAATTTGGTGATAACGATTACTTTTCTGGAGTCGGTATATTCCAGAATGAAAATAATAATAACTATCCAGCTGGTTGGTGTTTGCGGCATTATGGATTCTTAGGAGTTGCATGGCCAGGTGTTGAACGATATAATATGAAACCAGGAGAAACACTTTCTTTAAGTTTTAGAGTCTGGATTCATGAAGGGGATGTTAAGGAAGGTAAAGTTGAATCTGCTTATGAGGTATTTAAGAATCCGCCACTGATGGAAAAACTATAACGAAACAACTATGAGATAAAAATGAAAAAAAAATTAATTAGTTCATTTATTTGCATGCAATTGATCTTTATGGTTTCAGTGATCAATGCACAATCAAATGTCCTTTCTGTTGAACAACAGGATGAGAGAATTATTGTTAGAATTGATGACGTCACATTTACAAGTTATCGTTATGGAGATGGACAGAAGTATCCTTATTTTTATCCATTAAACGGACCGACTTCTGGTGTTTCTTTAACAACTGAATCAAATCTACCTTATCCGCATCACCGTTCATTATGGTTTGCCTGCGATCGAGTAAATGGTGGGAATTATTGGCAGGAAGGAAATGATCGCGGTCAGATAATCTCAAGGGTACCAAAAGTATTGGAAAATAGTCCGGAGAAAATTGTAATAGCAGATACATGTGACTGGAAGCAGCCCGACAAAAATCCAATTATGCAGGATGAACGAGAGATTGTCATTACTGCACCAACAGATGATTTAAGAATAATTGATTTTACGATCACATTAAAAGCTCTGACAGAAATTACAATTTTAAATACAAACCATTCGCTTTTTTCTGCGAGAATGGATCATAATTTATCAGTAAAAGGGGGAGGAGTTCTTGTTAATGCTGAAGCGAAATTTGCTGAGAAAGGAACTGCAGGTATTGAATCCGCTTGGTGTGACTATTATGGTGAGCGGTTTGGTTTAGTCGAAGGAGTTGCCATTTTCGATTCTCCACAAAATATGTGGTATCCAAGCAAATGGTTTACTAGAGATTATGGATTCTTTTCACCAACCAATATGCACTGGAAAGAGGGAGATTTTATAATTAATAAATCGGAATCAGTTACATTCAAATATAGAGTCGTTATTCATTCTGGAACTACGGAACAGGCAGAAATAAAGGAATTATATTCACAATGGGTTAAAGCTTTGTATGAATAGTTTTAAAAGTATACTGCTGAAAAATAAATATATGAGAAAAGTAAAGTTTCTACATCTAATTTTATTATTTATTACTTCAATCTTATTGGTCAATTGCGCTGATAAGGATAATGTAAAAGTAATTAAACTAGCTCACGCATTGGATACTGAACATCCTGTTCATAAAGCAATGGTTTTTATGGCTGAAAGGCTAACTGAAAAATCCAATGGTTCGATGAGGATTGATATTTATCCTGGATCTCAATTAGGATCAGAAAGGGAGCTAATTGAATTGCTGCAGATGGGGATAATTGGAATAACAAAAGTATCCTCAGCAACATTGGAGAACTTTGTCCCAAGTGCTAAAATATTCGGGATGCCCTATATTTTTAAAGATCATGAGCAATACTGGCGAGTTTTAAAAAGTGAAATAGGGAAAAAGATTCTTCTTGATTGTGAAGATTACTGGTTGCGTGGGCTTGGGTATTACGATGCCGGAAGCAGAAGTTTTTATACAAAGGAGAAGCCTGTAGTAACTCCGGATGATCTTTCTGGATTAAAAATACGGGTTATGAAAAGTCAAATTGCTGTTAAGACCATTCAAGCTTTAGGTGGCTCTGCGACACCAATAGTATGGGGAGAGTTGTATTCTGCACTGCAGCAGGGTGTTGTTGATGCAGCCGAAAATAACCCTCCATCTTTTTTCTTTTCCCGACATTACGAGATATGTAAATATTATTCACTTGATCAGCATACATCACCGCCGGATATGCTGATAATCAGCAAATATCAATGGAATTCGCTTGATGAAAAACAGCAGCAAATTTTGCAGGAAGCAGTTGATGAGTCTGTGGAATTTCAACGAAAACTTTGGAAAGAGACAGAAGAGGAAGTTCTAAATAAATTGAAAGAATCAGGTGTTGAAATATCTCGTCCAGATAATACACTGTTTCAAAAGAAAGTTGAAGCATTATATGAAGAATATAAAGACACTGAACTTTACGACTTGCTTACAAAGATTCGTGAAATTGAATAAAACTTAGTAACCTTGAAGGTCGCTGTTTTTGACCTTCAAGGTTACTATTTGAAAATATGGAGATAAGATAAAATTGAAAAATCTAATTGAAAAAATTCACATTAGTCTAAAATGGATCTTAATAATCCTGTTAGCCGTGATGGTAATTGATGTTTCTTGGCAAGTTTTTTCAAGATATGTATTGCAGCAATCCAGTTCTATTACAGAAGAACTTGCAACATTTCTATTGATTTGGGTTGGGCTTTTAGGTTCTGCATATGCATACCGCGAAAAAGCTCATTTAGGAATTGATCTCATTTCTAACAAATTGAGTTCGAAAGGGAAGTCATATTCCGAAATCACTATTCTTGCTGTTGTTATTCTTGTTTCATTCTTCGTATTTGTTTTTGGGGGATTACGATTAGTTTATATAACATTTACATTGAATCAGTTAAGTCCAGCAATGCAAATAAATATGGGTCTCATTTACTCTGTTACACCAATTACCGGTATACTGATCATTCTTTACTCGCTTGATTTCTTAGGTGATACTTTAAAAATATTAAATAATAATAAGGAATAGTTATTGTGAATTATGAAGTAATTATGCTTGTGTTGGTTTTTGTAATTTTAATGTTCCTGAATGTTCCAATAGCTTTTTGTCTGCTTGCTTCTGCTGTGGTAGTTTTATCATTAAGTACAGATTTCATCCCGGTTACAACTGCTGTTGCTCAACAAACAACCACAGGCATCGATAGTTTTGTTCTACTTGCAATTCCTTTTTTTATTCTTTCTGGATTACTTATGGGAAGAGGAGGAATAGCCAATAGGTTAATAGAATTTGCAAAGTCAATAGTTGGTTGGTTTCCAGGGGGATTAGCATTCGTTAACGTAGTCGGATCAATGCTTTTTGGTTCAATCGCTGGCTCAGCCGCTGCCGCAGTTTCTGCTATTGGTGGATTTATGATTCCATCGATGACAAAGGAAGGTTATTCAAGAGAATTTAGTACATCTCTCACTATTACTGCTGCTACCACTGGACTTTTAATTCCCCCAAGTAATATACTTATTGTTTATTCTCTTGCAAGTGGAGGTATTTCAATTGCAGCGTTATTCCTTGCTGGGTACATCCCTGGAATATTAGTGGGATTATCTCTAATGAGTGTTGCTACTATAGTTGCATTAAAAAAGGGTGAAAAATTTGGTAAGTCAATTTCATTCAAGAGAGTACTTCAGACTGGAGCAAGAGCTTTTCTAAGCTTACTGTTGGTTGTCATTGTTATTGGAGGAATTATTGCTGGTATATTTACAGCCACTGAAGCTGCCGCTATTGCAGTTGTATATTCATTTATATTGGGAGTTATTGTTTATCGTGAAATATCAATTAAAGAGATACCCGAAATATTAATTAATACAGTTACAACAACTGCTATTGTGATGCTGCTTATAGGAGCTAGTATGGCATTGTCGTGGGTATTATCATACTTAAATATACCACAGAATTTAAGTGCAGCATTATTGGCTTTAAGTGATAATCCATTTGTCATTCTTCTGATAATAAATTTGGTGCTTTTATTTGTTGGAACTTTTATGGATATGACACCGGCTGTGCTGATCTTTACTCCAATATTTTTACCTGTAGCAATTAATCTTGGAATTGATCCAATTCATTTTGGAATAATTATGGTATTGAATCTCTGTATTGGATTAGCAACGCCACCAGTTGGGACATTATTATTTTTAGGAGTGAGTATCGGTAAAACCACTGTCCCGAAAGTTATAAAACCACTATTACCAATGTATATAGCTATGATTTTAGCACTTTTAATAATAACATTTTTCCCGCAATTAAGTCTCTTTTTACCAAGTCTGATTACTAATTAGAAAAAGGATTTATTATGTACAAAAAAACATTAATACTTGTTTATCTATTAGCTATTATATTTCATCTAACATCATGTAGTAATGAGGATAAAATGAATAAATTTACTGGTGCTGATCACGAAGTAAAACTGATGACACTCGATCCCGGGCATTTTCATGCAGCACTTGTTCAAAAAAATCAATACTCTCAAGTATCTCCGCTTGTTAATATTTATGCACCAGAAGGTGAGGATGTAAAAGATCACATAGCTCGAATTAATGGTTTTAACAGTCGGTCCGAAAATCCAACTAATTGGAAATCAACTGTTTACACTGGTTCAGATTACATTGAGAAAATGATTTCTGAAAAACCGGGTAATGTAATGATTACATCCGGAAAAAATGATAAGAAAATTGATTATATAAAAGCAGCTATTGACGCTGGTATAAATGTATTAGCAGATAAACCGATGTGTGTTGATAAAGAAGGATTTGAGCTATTACTTAAAACTTTTGAATCAGCAAGGCAGAATGATGTTTTACTTTATGATATCATGACCGAGCGAAGTGAAATTACAACGATCTTGCAGAAAGAATTTATTGAAATTCCAGAAATATTTGGCGAGGTAATTAAAGGTTCACTTGAAAATCCGGCAGTTGTAAAATCGAGTGTTCATCATTTCTATAAACATGTTTCTGGTAAACCTCTTAAAAGACCCGATTGGTTTTTTGATTCTTCCCAACAGGGAGACGGGCTAGTTGATGTAACTACTCATTTAGTTGATCTAGTACAATGGGAATTATTTCCAGAGAAAATTCTCAACTACAAAACAGATGTAAAGATCATTGAACCAAAACACTGGTCTACAAATTTATCATTAGAACAATTTAGTAATGTTACTAAATTGGATGAGTTTCCAGAATTCTTTAAATCTCAAATTAAGGATAATATCCTTCCGGTTTACTGTAATGGAGAGATCAATTACACTTTAAAGGGAATTCATGCGCAAGTAGTTGTTGAGTGGAAGTATCAAGCTCCTGAGGGAGGCGGTGATACTCACTATTCAGTTATTAGAGGAACAAAATCCAATATTATTATAAAGCAAGGAAAGGAACAAAATTATAAACCGGAATTATATATTGAGGCTGTTGATGGGGTGAATAAAGAGGAATTGAATATTAAATTAAATAGTTCTCTGGCAAAACTTCAAACAAAATATCCAGGAGTAGAAGTTGAAAAAGAGAATGACTATTGGCATATAACTATTCCAGATAAATATCGAATTGGACATGAAGCACATTTTGGACAGGTTATGGAAAGATATCTCAATTATCTTGTAGATGGAAAATTGCCTGATTGGGAAATCCCAAATATGATCACAAAATATTATACAACAACAGAAGCATTAAAAATAGCAAACATGCAACCTTGAAGGTCACATGTTTTTAGACCATGTTGGCAATAACTGGAGAATTGGATAAATAATAAATTAATGGGACAGGTAATCAGTGATCGGTTATCTGTGAAAAACTAAAATGAATAAGAGGGCAAAAAAATGCATGTGAATAGTTATAAAGAGTTGGAAGTTTATAAATTGTCGCGACAATTATCGCAAGAAATATTTGAATATACGAAAAATTTTCCTAATGAAGAAAGGTTTTCTCTTACTGATCAGATAAGAAGATCATCACGTTCAATTGGAGCTCAGGTAGCAGAAGCTTGGGCGAAACGTAGATACATAAAACATTTTGTAAGTAAGTTGACTGATGCTGATGGAGAACAACAGGAAACCCAACATTGGATTGAAACAGCATTTGATTGCTGTTACTTGACAAACGAGCAATCTCAAGATTGGTTGAATCGTTATTCCTCAGTTGGGAAAATGCTAAATTCAATGATAAATAAAGCAGAAAGCTTTTGCGGTAGATAAGACCGATCACTGAATACCGATCACTGATCACTATAAACTGCTTACTGAGGTTGAATATTTAATAAATGGATATAGTTAAATCATAATAAAAATACAGGAAACTTGAACTTATGACTAGCAAAGAATGGAACAATTTATTGGAAATTTTAGATGGAAAGCAATTTAATCCACTTCCGGTTGGATTTATAATCGATAGCCCCTGGTTGCCGGGTTGGGATGGAATATCAGCGATGGACTATTATTCAAGTGACGATAAGTGGCTAAAAGCAAATTTTAATGCAATTGATACCTTTCCAGAAATTATGTTTTTACCTGGATTCTGGTCTGAATATGGAATGTGTACAGAACCTTCTGCCTTCGGCTCAAAAATGGTATGGGATGAAACTGAATTGCCGCATGCTGACAAAGTTATTCATTCAACTGAAATGATTGATCAAATAATAAAACCGAATGTAGAGAAAGATGGTTTACTTCCCTTTACAATAAAACGATTACAACATCATCAAAGTTTAATTAATGAGAGAGGGCATTCTATTAAGTTTGCAGTTTCTCGTGGACCATTAAATATCGCATCTTTCTTAATGGGAGCAACTGATTTTATGATTGCATTAATGATGGAACCAGATAAAATTCACAAGCTTTTAACTACAATATCAAATTTTGTTTCAGACTGGTTAAAATATCAGATAAAATTGTTTCCTACAATTGAGGGCATTTTCATGTTGGATGATATAGTTGGATTCCTAGGAGATGATGATATGCAGAAGTTTGTTGTCCCTTATTTAAAAAATATTTATGATCAATTTGATGTTCCGGTTAAGTTTTTTCATAATGATGCTGAAGGAAAAATTTGTGCTCCTTACTTAGAAGAAATAGGAATTAATTTATTCAATTATAGTTTTACTCACTCTATAAATGAGATGAGAGAACTTTGTGGCGAAAAGGTAACTCTACTTGGCAACATCCCGCCAAGAGATGTCCTTGCTAATGGAACTGCTGAAGATGTTGCAAATGCTGTTGTATCTTCATTGAATGGAGTAATAGATAGAAAAAGGATTATCATGTCATGCGGCGGAGGAATGCCTCCGAATGTTTCCACAGAAAATATTAATGCCTTTGTTACAGCAGTAAAATCATGTAAATAGAAAAATATTGAGGATTTATGAGATACGGATATTTTGACGATATAAACAAGGAATATGTTATTGATCGCCCAGATGTTCCGGTTTCCTGGACAAACTATTTGGGCGTAAAAGATTTATGTACTGTAATCTCTCATAATGCTGGCGGATATTCTTTCTACAAATCAACCGAGCATCATAGAGTTACAAGGTTCAGACCAAATGGAATTCCTCTTGATAGACCAGGGCACTATGTTTATATACGAGATGATGAAACCGGTGAATATTGGAGCATTTCTTGGCAACCTGTTGGGAAGGATTTCAATAAAGCAAAATATATTTGTCGTCATGGTTTATCTTATTCAAAGTTTCAGTGTGACTATCAAGGGATACAAGCAGAACAATTACTCTTTATTCCTATTGATGATGATGTCGAATTGTGGGATGTTCTGATTAAGAACAATTCCGATAGACCAAGAAAATTAAGTGTGTTTACTTACGTCGAGTTTTCTTATCATCACGTTGAAATTGATAATCAAAATTTTCAAATGAGTTTATATGCAAGTGGCTCAAGTTATAAAGATGGAATTATTGAATATGATTTCTTTTATGAACCATGGATGTTTCATTTCTTTACCTCAAGCATTGAACAGGACAGCTACGATTGTGTACGGGATGAATTTATTGGAAGTTATCGTACTGAGAGTAATCCGATTGGTATTGAAAAGGGAGTATTACAAAACAGTAGTGAGTTAGGTGGTAATCACTGCGGATCTCTTCATAAAAAACTAATACTTCAACCGGGTGAAGAAAATCGATTGATATTTATGTTAGGTGTTGGTTCTAGAGATGATGCCGGATACAGAATAAAAGAAAAATATTCTCTTCCTACTAATGTTGATAATGCATTTAACGAATTGAAAAAATATTGGGAAGCCAAAACCTCAGTATTTCAAGTTGAAACACCTCACGAAGGCTTTAATAGCATGATCAATATTTGGACGCTATATCAAGCTGAGACTACTGCAGTTTGGTCCAGATTTGGTTCATTTGTTGAAGTAGGCGGCAGAGTTGGTATAGGTTATAGAGATACTTCTCAAGACATTATGGGAGTCGTTCATTCAAATCCGAAAAAGACTAAACAAAGGATCATACAACTTTTAAAGGGACATACAAGCATGGGCTACGGTTTGCACTTGTTTGATCCTGAAGTTTTTGAACCGCAAGAAGAAAAATTGCCTGGGGTTAAATTACCAACCGTAACTCCTTCACAAAATCCTGCAGATATAGTTCACGGTTTGGAAGACGTTTGTGCGGATGATGCTATATGGCTTGTTGCATCTGTATGTGAATGGATTGTAGAAAATGGTGACTTGGAAATTTTTAACGAAGTTGTGTCTTATGCTGATGGTGGTGAGGGAACAATATATGAGCACCTTACAAAAATATTAGATTTCTCTGCTAATTATGTCGGGCAAACTGGTATTTGTCAAGGTCTCAGAGCTGATTGGAACGATTGTTTAAATCTAGGCGGTGGTGAAAGCTCTATGGTTTCCTTTATGCATTATTGGGCATTAGAGATTTTTATTGAATCAGCAAAAGTATTAAATAGAACTGACGACGTAGAAAAATATACTTTGATGGCCGAAAAAGTAATGAAGTCATGTGAAGAAGTTTTGTGGGATGGGAACTGGTATATAAGAGGCTTTACAAAACATGGAGAGAAAATAGGGACAAATGAAACTGAAGAAGGGAAGATATTCTTAAATGCGCAAACCTGGGCAGTTTTATCCGGAGTTGCTTCACAGGAAAGATCAATAAAAGCAATGGATGCTGTTGATGAATATCTCTATTCAAAATATGGATTGCATCTGTTATGGCCAGCTTACTCAAAACCTAATGATGATATCGGTTATGTGACACGTGTATATAAAGGGATAAAAGAAAATGCTTCTATATTTAGTCATCCTAATCCATGGGCAGTTATTGCAGAATGTAAATTGGGTCGTGGAAATCAAGCAATGAAATTTTATGATGCTATTTTACCCTACAACCAAAATGACATTATTGAAACGCGCCAAAGTGAACCATATTCTTACTGCCAATTTATTGTTGGTAAAGATCACAAAGCTCATGGAAAGGCAAGACATCCTTGGTTAACAGGTACTGCATCATGGTTCTACACAGCTGCTACAAAAAGTATTCTTGGAATTCAACCTACGTATAAAGGATTAAATATTGATCCGTGTATCCCATCTGATTGGGAAGGTTTTATAGTTAAAAGGAAATGGAGAGGAGCCCTTTATAATATAACTGTTGAAAATCCTAATGGTGTTGAAAAAGGTGTAAAATCGATAATGGTTAACGGCAAATCAGTTGATGGAATTATTCCGATTATGGAATCTGAATCGATTAATGAAATTAGAGTTGTTATGGGATAGATGATCAACCAAATTATTCACTAATGTTACGCAAAAAAATTGATTATCCATTGGATTTGTGTAAGGTGAGTCATTCAGTTTTAGATATAATAATCCCTAGACATCAAGGAATACATTTCCATTAAGTTAATTATACTGTGTCAGGAAGAATAGTTTTCATTGTATAACTATTGCTTTGTATAAATCAACTCAACATTTCCGTCATCAACAAATGAGATAGTAAGTGTATTATTACTAACCGTATAAGTTGAAACGAAAGGATATTCATTCTCTTGATGAATTGTTAGTTCATCATTTGTAGTACTCCACTGGAATGTTTTACATCCAGTTGCTGTTCCATAGTTTTCTGTCCAAACAATTCCAGAACCAACTTCAGTAAATTCGATTTTAACTGGGCAATCCGAAAAATTTTCGGAGCTTATAGGATCCCCATTTAATTTACATGTAGTAAGTTCCCAAGTACCTACTAAAGCTTGGTCATGTTTTGGTTGAGTATCTGGTTCAGTTGCAGTGTCATCTTTACAGCAAGTTAATGCTATTACAAGTACAAAAATTAATATTAAATACTTATACATTATTTTGCCTCCCCATATTTATTATCAATGATCATATTCAGTAAAACCAAATATTCAAATACTCTTTGGAGAAGCTTGTCGGAATGGAGATCGAATTATTCGTAATTCAGTTACAGTAAGCTTCTTCAAAGCAATACTGAAGAATAATTAGAACCTATTAATAATATATTTCTTTTAATATAAATGTCAAGAAAATTAGAAATTATTTTGAATTGTATTTTTCAATTAGTAAGTTAACACAAACAACTTACACGAGTAAGTATTCTAATCTACAACATTTCAATGGATTAGAATAGTCTTAAAATTATTGAGGAGAAGATTATGTTGAAAAATATTCCAAAAATTATTAGTCCGGAATTACTAAAAATTTTGGATGAAATGGGACATGGAGATGAAATAGTTATTGCAGATGGAAATTTCCCTACTGTTGCAAATGCACAAAGACTTGTAAGATTAGATGGTCATAATGTACCAGAAATTCTGAAAGCAGTATTAAAGCTTTTTCCGCTAGATGCCTCTGTTAAAAGTCCAGTTGGTCTTATGGAAGTTGCTCCGGGAGATGATGTTATCCCAAATATTTGGGAAGATTTTAGAAGAATACTGAACGAAAGTGATGAAGCTTTTGAAGAATTTGAATTCATTGAACGATTTGAATTTTACGAAAGAGCAAAAAAAGCATTTGCTATAGTTGCAACAAGTGAACTTGTACTATATGCAAATATAATTCTCAAGAAAGGTGTAATTACCATTTAACTCAAAAATAGAAACTTAAAATAAATATGGTGATAAGATGGGCAATAAAAATTTAATAAGGATGAATGAACCAAAAAAAAGATTGTACGGTGATATACCTAAAATTGGTATACGACCAGTTATTGACGGAAGAATGAATGGTGTACGAGAATCCCTCGAAGATCAAACAATGGGTATGGCAAAAAATGCAGCAAAATTTTTATCAGATAATCTTAAACATTCTAATGGACTGCCGGTTGAATGTGTGATTGCTGATACAACA
>JBDLIN010000075.1:0-15583 GCA_039714835.1 Bacteroidota bacterium
TTGTTTCTCTTTGCTGCCATGCTACATACAGATTTCCATCATCATCACCTACAATACCTGCTTTTGTCGCTTGATCTCCTGCACTTGATATTGCTACTGCTGGGGACCATATTCCAAATGTTTCATCATATTCTGAATATACTACTTGTCCTTCTGGTGAATTCCATACTACTCCTAATACTCCATCACTTGTTCTTGCTATATTAGGTGTATGATTATAATACAATGGAGCATTTGTTAGTACATTCTCGGATACTAATGTTTGAGCTATTAAGCCCTGAGACAAAAGAAATAGAAAAAGAAAAATACAGTTAAATATTTTCATTGGAACCTCCTGTTAATTATAGTTTTTGTTTTTAAGTGCAATTTCAATATTGCTAATAATCTCATTGATAGGTTTATCTTTTGATATTATTTTGCATGAATTTTCTTCTAAATAATTTAAATTATTCATAGACTCTATTTCATTAGATGTTATTATTACAACTGGAGTTAAATGATCATTTATGCGAAATAATTTTAAAAAGTCGAAACCGGATAACAAATAAAGGTTATAATCTAAAATTAGAAATTCAAATTTCTCCTCTTCTATTCTCGATAAAGCATCAATAGGATTCTGAATTTCAACTACTGTATGACCTTTTTTCTGTAGACTAAAGCGAATTGCACTACTTACGGATTTTTCATCTTCGAGGATTAATATTTTCACTTTTACTTAAATGTTTTAGTTTGGTAAATTAATCCAATAACCATACCACGAATAAAATGCTGTTTATTGACCAAATATAAACTTTTTGAAGATGGGTGTGTGAACAACAATTCACACATCACAAAATGTGTGAATTGTTGTTCACACTATGTAGAGGAGGATTAATTTGATTTTAGATCATACTTCTTAATCTTTTTGCTCAAACCTTCACGAGAAACACCAACTATGGATGCAATTTTGCTAATATTTCCTCTATGCTTCTCCCAATGATGTTTTATATACATATTCTCAAATTTTTCAATGATTTTCTGTTTTGCTTCCTTGAATGGCAACTCAATAACTGAATCTGCTAAATCATTAATTACAATATTATTTTGTGTTGTTTCAAAATTTAGTGACTCTTCAGAAACCTCGTCAGACGGAGAAATTATATATAGGCTTTCAATTAAATTCTTGAGTTGCCGTACATTTCCAGGCCAGTCATAATCTATCATTTTATTTATTACATTTTCTGGAAATATCAACTCCCTATTTTTCAAAACCTCAAATTTATTTATAAAGTATTCTATAAGTTTAGCTATATCTTCACGTCTTTCTCTTAATGCGGGCAATTGTATTTTTACTACATTTAAACGGTAAAACAAATCTGGTCTAAATTCCCCTTTTGATGCAAGATCTTCTAAATCTTTATTAGTAGCTGCTATGATTCTTACATCTGAAAATATAGAATCAACACCTCCTACTCTGACAAAAGTCTTTTCCTGTAAAAAGCGCAACAGTTTAACTTGCAGTTCCAATGGAAAATCTCCAATTTCATCAAGAAATACTGTACCATGTTTTGCTGCTTCAAAATATCCAATATGCTTTTCTCTAGCATCTGTAAAAGCACCCTTTTCATGCCCAAAAAGCTGGCTCTCTAGTAGAGTAGTCGGCATACTCGAAACATCAACAACAATAAATTTATTTGTATTTCTCTCAGGACTATTTCTATGTATTGATTTTGCAATCAATTCTTTCCCTGTTCCACTCTCTCCCTGTACCAGAACCGTTGAATCTTTATCCAAACCAACTCTTCTAACTGTTTCCAACATACTTTTTATAATCTTGCTATCACCTATTATTTCATCCTGCGCCTGTTGAATAACATACTTATCTTTTAACGCATTTACTTCTTGAGAAAGCCGAATATTTGAGAGCCATAATTTTCGAGTTTCTAACATCTTCTTGATTTTTAAAACAATCTCTTCTTTACCAAAATCTTTTGTTATATAATCATAAGCACCAGCTTTTATTGCTTCCACTGCACTATTAACAGAACCATAAGCTGTAACCATTAACACTGGAGTTAACGGGAACATCTGTATAATTTCCTTTACAAAATTAATCCCATCATTTTCTTGTGGAATTCGTAGATCACTAATTATTATATCGAACTCCCTTTCCTTTAAATGACTTTTTGCTTCGTTAACTGACTCAGCTTCATGCACTTCATCAACAACACTATTCAATGTGAAGTACAATCCTTTTCTTGCTGTTCTATCATCATCAACTATTAAAATTTGACTCATTCTTTTTCCTTAATTTTAGATAATTGGTAGGACAACACTAAATTTAGTTCCTTTAGTCTCTTCTTTAGAAACATTGATAAATCCATTGTGGTGTTTAATTATTTTCTGAGCTATAGTTAGTCCTAAACCTCTACTCTTCCCTTTAGTTGAGAAAAACATATCAAATATTTTTCCGATGTTTTCATCACTAATGCCTTCACCAGAATCTATTATATCAATGTTAACGAATTTTTCATTATGCGAATATATTTCAATTGTAACCGGTTCTCTCAACTCTGAAGCTTCTATAGCATTCTGAATTATATTTTCAAATACAAACTTTAATTGCTCTTGATCCCCAGATATTTTTAAATCCTTATCTATAAGTTTCAGATTAAAAATTGAGTACTTAGAACTAGAATGATTTTTAATAATACTAAATATTAAATCATTTATTGAAAGTGTTTCATTTTTTACTTCCTCGTAATGAATAAAATCAAAGGAATGAACTAATTTATCTTTTAAAGATAATATTCCACTATATAACTCGTCAACATATTCTGATCTTGAATCAGTCTGCGGAGTTTCCTCCTTTAATATTTCAATAATCATTCTTAATCCATCTATAGGATTTTTAAGATTATGAATTATACCGCTAGAGAATGTACCAATTGCAGAAATTTTTTCGTGATCGCTAAGATCTTTTAAAATTCTTAAATTATCCAATGAAATTGATAGTTGTAGGAATAAATATTTAACTAATTCTAAGTTCTGCTCTTTCCCTTCCTGTTCAACATTACTAAATTTAACTAATACAATACCAAGTAATTCTTTTTTCCTAACTAATGGAAACAAAGTTGCACCCTTTAAAATAATAGCTGAGTCTTCATCCCAAAACGAAGCATCTTCTATATCAAGTATTTCATTCTTAATTCGTAACTGATTAATTTGTTTGCGTTCTACAACAAATTGTGCTGGAATATCTTCATATTGTAGGTTTTCTAAATCGCCTAATGAGAACACATTCCCATTGGAGTGATAAATATACAATGCAAAAATTTCATAAGGATATATAACTTTCAAAGTTTCTTTAACTATCTCCGTAGCTTCATTAAAAACCTGTACACGAGACAATTGAATCCCAGCTTCCTGTACCTTTTCCTGATTATATTTTTGAATTTGACTTGCTTTGCGAATAGGTTCATTCACAGCACTGAGAACTAGCATAGCAAATATTATTAATATGAACGGTAACATATGATAGAATATCCCAATATTATCTATCGAAAATAAAAAGATCATATATACAGATATTAATATAACTACATATAGAACTGCATGAGCTGGCCGCCAGCGATATCTATATTCGATAAACCGAACAGATCCTAATATTAGAATAATAAATAGAATGAACTTTATGATTTCCCATATCATATTTGGAAGGTTAATGAATTGAAGAAATGCTCTGCTTAAGGAATAGACACCATTTGATAAACTTGATGATTGATAAATCCTAAGTTCACTTCCCTTCTCAATATTAATATAGAATTTTTCATCACCGTTCAGGAATCTTATTTTGACATCAACTCTATCAACATCTCCCAATCCAAAAATCGGGATATGCCAGTTTTGAGAAAATAGACCGTTAGATGGCAGAATCTCTCTATACCCTACTATATTTTCTTGAGTGTGCTTAGAGTTTGCTTTCCATAACCAGATCTTTGCCCCAAGAGCTTCCCTTGTATCCTCAACACCTTCTGGATGAACTATAAGGTAAGATTGGCTTTCAATTTGATTTTGTAGAATCGATGACCAATAATCTGAATTACCAACCAAAAGATCTAAACTACCGTTGTTATCTATATCACAAGCAGCTGAACCTGTATTAAAACCTGAAAGGAATCCAGATTTAGCATAAATTGTATCTAACCCAACTTCTCGAAAACTATTTTTTCCACTATTTAGATAGAGATAATCAAAACCAAAGCGTGAAACAAATAGGTCTAGGGATCCATCCAAATTAAAATCTCCAGCTACTGCTGAATAACTACGTCCACCTTTCTTAATTTTCCATTTTGTCGTTTCATCAACAAACTCACTCTTATTTTCATGATAAATATACATTGCATCATTACCATCTTCTGAACACAAGAATAAATCGTTGAAGCCGTCCTTATTAAAATCAGCAAAAGTAATTGAATTAATGAACGCTGACAATTTGTTTGTAATTATTTCTTTTTCTGATTTTATCCAATTCGCTTTCCCATCATTTAAGAGAAGAACAGACTTCTCATGCGGAAATACAGCAAAAATATCTTGATGATGATCTCCATTCATATCAGCAACTTTTACTGCACGAATCCCGGTCTGTGGCAGATTTAGAGAGATAATTGATTCTTCACTGAATTGGTTATATTTTTGATTCATAAAGATGCGGATACCGTTATATTCATCTGCTACAACGATATCAGGATAACCATCCTCATTAAAATCTCCAATCGCTCCATCCTTAATTTCTAAGCCATCTGGGATGTTCGAATTTGCTGTCCAATCTTTAAATACAGCTTTACCATTATTTACGAAATACCGACTTGTATTTCTCATACCTAAAAGGAATAAATCAGAATCTCCATCTCTATCAAAATCAGCAGATAACGAGCCATATTCGTATTTCTCTTTTCCAATTCTGTTTTCTATATAACCACCTGTCCCCGATTCTATCACTTGATCATTATAATATCCATCCCCTTGATTAATCAATAGATGATTTAGACTTTTATAACAAGTTATATAAACATCTGGTTTATCATCGTTATTAAAATCTGCAATTGTAATTCCATATACATCATCAATTCTGTCCATTAAGTAGTCGCTTCCAAGATGAACTTGGTCTGAAAACAAAAATTGGTGTGGTTTATTTTCATCTAACAAATCTTGAGTGAATTTTAGTATTGCACCGCGCGCACCAACAATATAACCCGTATTAGGTCCAAGTATTTCAATATCATGTAAATCAACTTCCGAATTAATTTCCTCTAACTCCCATATCTCACCGTTGTATTTTAAAATTGTTCCTTTTTCTCCAACCGCATATCCCAATTCTGAAGTGATCATATCTACAGCCCATAGATCATTTGTCGATTCAGCAATTTCATAATCTATTTCATCATTTATATAATGCATTATAATTCCATCACCAACAATCCAACCTTCATTTTCAGAAATAAAGTCCATATTTCTTAAAGTTTCATTAATATCTGTTTTAATTTTCTTCCATTGATTTCCGTCACCTTTCAGAATTGTCCCATTATCTCCACAAATAAAAATACTTTCCTCGCCAACAATTTTTACACTCCTATAATCAACACTTATTGGCAATTTTAGAGGTTTCCATTCCCCATCCTTAAACAAATAACCACCACCTTCACCAACGGCTATACCTCTGCCATTCTTATGAAAATCTATTGAACGGATTTTTACAGGGAAAAATTGAACGTCTGCTTTTTTGCTTTTTAGTAATAAACGAATCAGTGCATAAGACCTTTGAGCCACATCATTAACTGCAAGCCATGCAATACTATCATTTGTGGCATGAATAGTATATATATCACCAAGTTTTTGTGGATATTGAAGAATAGTGTCTTTAATTGAAGCTCTCCATTGAATTAATCTGTCTAATGAATCTTCAATGCTCCATTCTGTTTTATTATATTTTAATATTAATCCGTCATATGAAACCGCTAAACCCATACTATCAGAGATCATATCAAGTCGGGCAAGATTTTGTCTTGTAGGAGAATGAGTAAACTGCCAAGTTTGAGCATATATCGAATTACAAAATAGAAGTAAAACGACAAGAGTACTTAGATGAGATAGTTTCATATTTTAATGGTCAATATAATTTAGGATAAATATTTAAAACTCATGGTCTAACATCAAAAACAATATCTGTCAACAAAATTACAAATTCTAATTTAAATATGAGAATTCTATTGTCATGAATAAATTTGACGTGCTTTCGATAGATATGCTTTTGATTAAGATTCTCAACCGCAGTTTTTGATCGAAGTTTTAAGTAATCTGATAATTAATAAGAGATCAAAGTGTGAGTAAAATTACTTTAAGGGATAAGTTATTATAACCTTTGGTCTATTTGTCTAACATCTTATGAAGACGTACACTCACCACAAAAGAGAGGACATTGGTAAACTTAACGTGTGGAGTATCAAAATGTTGATATTCCATTTAATTTAAATTAAACTTGACATCAAGTCTATTTTTGCATAAGTTAGTTAGTGAATATTAACTAACTTATTAAAGCAACGATATTAAACTGGAAATTATGACCAAAAGACAATCTGAAATATTGAAAGAATCTATCAAACTTATTGCTGATAAAGGGATTCAAGGATTAACAATAAAAAACCTTGCAAATGCTATTGGTGTTACTGAGCCGGCAATTTATAGGCATTTTGAAAACAAGCAAGAAATTTTAATTGGAATTTTATCTCTTTTTAAAAATAATAAAGAGAACTTTTTCCAAAATCTTCAAATCGGTGATTCTAATCCAATTGAACAATTAAAATCACTTTTCGAAATGAGATTCAAGTATTTTGCAAAAAATCGAGCAATAGCTTCAGTAATTTTTTCTGAAGAATTATTCCGTAACGATCCCCTTCTTTCGGAAACAGTTTTTGAAATAATGAAGGAAAATCAAAAAATAATGCTGCAAATTATAAAGGCAGGGCAAAAATCATTATTAATAAAAAAGGATATTACTGCCGACCAGCTTGCTTTTATAATTACTGGTGCTCTAAGACTTATTGTAACAAAATGGAGACTTTCAGATTATTCATTTGATCTTGAAAAGGAAGGGATATTATTGTGGAAATCGATTGAGCTACTGATTAAAGAATAATTTTTTTATCAAAAAATGTTAGTGAGTATAAACTAACATAGAAAGGAAAAACAATGGAAAAGGTATTAAATAAATTATTGAAAGTGCCTTATATAGTAATTGCAATATCAATAATAATTTCTGCCCTCTTCTTTATGAAGATGAAAGAAAATTCCAGAATGGAAACTAACCTAGATAAATACATGCCACACGACCATCCAGCATTTGTTTATAGTGATCAGGCTGAGGAGTGGTTCAGCATCAAAGATGGAATAATTATCGCAATTGAAAATTCTGATGGAATTTACAATAAAGAAACACTTGATATTGTGAAATCGCTAACTAAGAAATTCCAAAAAATGAAGGAGATTGAAAAGGCTGACGTTACCTCACTTTATACTGCTGATAATATTGTTGGAACTGAAGATGGAATGGATGTAAAAGCATTCTACAAAAAGACTCCTAAAACAGAGGATAAATTTGAAGAACTTCGCCAAAAAGTTAAAACCAATGAAATGGTTTACGGCAGACTTGTTTCAGCTGAAGAAACTGTTACTGTAATAATTGCAGCAATAAATGATGATGTTTTCACGCAAGAATTTTATAATCATATTCTTAAAACTACTGATGAATTTGAAACCGAGAATATAAAACTTCATGTTGCCGGTAGACCAATTATTGAAGGAACAATGGCACTCCTTGGACCGGCGGATATGAAAAGGATGGTTCCTATTGTACTACTAGTAATTGTACTGGTTCTTTATGCAACTCTCCGAAGTGTTAAGAGTACACTTTTAACGATGCTTGTTGTTTTATTCAGTACACTGTGGGCATTTGGTCTAATGGCTGTTGTGAACATCCCAATTTATGCAGTTTCCACAATGATTCCAGTAATGCTCATTGCAATTGGGGTTGCGGATGGGATTCATCTATACAGTCATTTGCAACTTTTTATGATAAATAATCCAATGGCTGAAAAGAAAGAAGCTGTTATGGATATGATTAAACACATGTGGTCACCCGTTGTTATGACCTCTATTACTACTGCAGTGGGGTTCATCTCTTTACTAACTTCTCAAGTTTATCCAATTAAATATTTTGGAATATTCACAGCTTTTGGTGTGCTTGCAGCAATGCTCTTTTCTTTAACATTAATTCCAGCTGGAATAATGATTCTAGGTTTACCAAAAATTAAAACAAAAAAAGAAAAAAAGCATAGAAGCATATTTGCATTCAACTTTGCTGAAAAAGTAATTAAATATAGAGTAGCATCAATGATTACAACAGTTGCCATCATAGCTCTATCTATTATTGGAATTAGTAAGGTTTGGATTAACTCCAGTTTCCTTGATAAGTTTGAGAAAGATAGCGACATAGTTTTAACTGACCAATTTATAAATGCAAACTTTGGTGGAACATCCACAATTAATCTTGTCCTTGATAGTGAAGACAAAGATGCCTTTAAGAATCCAGAGATTTTAAAAACAGTTGATAGAATGCAAAAAACTGTTGTTGGAAATCTCGAACTTGCAGGCAACTCATTCACGTTAACAGATTACATCAAGCGAATGAATAAAGTAATGCACGCAGATGATGAAGCGTTTAATACAATTCCTGACAACACAGATTTGATTGCTCAATATTTATTGCTCTACGAAATGTCCGGAGATCCAGAAAACTTGTGGAAAGTTGTCGATTACGATTATGCAAAACTCAATGTAAACTTCCAAGTTAAAAGTGATAACTCAAAAGCTATCAACTCTGTTCTTTCTGAAATTGAAGCATTTAAAAATGATTTTGCAAAACTTGGAGTAAGCATGAATTATGCAGGTTCTGGTTACAAGGCACTAATATTTACTGACTTAATTCTTGAAGGACAAATAATGAGTCTAATTCTATCGCTTGTTATTGTCATTGTTTTACTTGGAATAATGTTCAAAAATATCAAGCTTGGATTTATTGGAGCAGTCCCAATTATTATCACAGCTATACTAAGTTTTGGAATTATGGGGTGGTTTGATATTGCCCTTAACACTACTACTGCCCTACTCTCCAGTATAGCAATAGGAATTGGTATTGATTATGCAGTTCATTTTATTGAGCAATATAAATTGAACTCAGCAACTGGTGATAAACTGCTCACGGCTCAAAGGACAATGGCACATTCAGGAAGAGCTATTCTCTTCAATGCTATAGTGGTTATTGCTGGTTTCTTAGTTCTCTTATTTTCTGTATTCCCACCAAATAGAGAACTTGGAACGTTAGTTTCACTTAATATGTTCCTTAGTTTTATTGGAACAGTAACAATTATGCTTAATCTACTATACAGATTGAATATCTATTTTGAAAAAAAGAAGGAGAATTAAAATGAAAAATACAAAAATAATATCAATAGCATTCACAATACTTTTGTTTGCAAGTACATCCATTTTTTCACAAGAAGCAACTGGATTGCAAATAGTTGAAAATGTTTACAATCGTGCGGCTGGTGATGATATGACTTCTGATTTAACAATGACACTTATCAATTCATCAGGAAAAGAGAGAGTTAGAACAATTAAGCAATTCTCAAGAGACTTTGGTGACATTGAAAAGAAGATAATGTTTTTCGTGAAACCAGCAGACGTAAAAAATACTTCATTTATGACTTGGGGTTATGATGAAGAAGGGAAAGATGATGATCAGTGGATTTACTTACCAGCATTGAAAAAAACAAAACGTATCTCAAGTGATAGTAAAAGTGATTACTTTATGGGATCAGATTTTACATACGATGACCTTGGCGATAGACATCCAACACAAGATACTCATATAATTTTGCGTGAAGAATTACTTAACGGTGAATCTTGCTATGTTGTTGAGTCAACTCCAAAAGATGAAGATTATATGTATTCAAAAACAATTACTTGGATTATTAAAGATAAATGGATTGGACTTAAAAAAGACTTCTACGATGAGGACGAAGATTTATTGAAAACTTTGACAGTTGAAAAATATGAAGAGATAAAAGGATTTTTGATAATCAACCATACAGAAATGAAGAACGTGCAAAAAGATCATAAAACAACTATGGAATTAAAAAATATCAAAATTGATACTGGTATTTCAAAATCTAAATTTTCAGAACGAATGATGACAAGAGGAATATAGACAATTAAGAATTAAAAATGAAAGTAGTGTTCATCATTTTTCTCTTGGCGTTCTTTGCGATAAACTCAACTATCTTTGCGTGAAATAAAGGAAATAAAATGAAAAATATATTACTAATAATGATATTCGCATTTACATATTCGCTATTTGCTCAAAGTGTGGATTTCTCTGGATATGTTAGAAACTACTCTGGAATGCTTCTGGGTAATGGCTCAAATGATTTTGTGATTCTACAAAACACATTTAACTTAAACATTGAAAAGAGTTTTGATAACTCTGCTTTTCAAGTTAATCCAATGATTTATCACGATTATTCCGATAGCTTAACATTCAGATTACGTGAAGCATATATGGACTTGTATTTTGATAATTTCGATTTACGAGTTGGTAAGCAGCAAATAGTTTGGGGTAAAGCAGATGGAGTTTTTATCACAGATATTGTTTCGCCAAAAGATTTATTCCAATTTTTACTACCTGAATTTGATGAGATCAGAATTGGTGTGGAAGGGGCAAAATTTGATTATTACATTGGCAATAATACCTTTGAGATTGTGTGGCTTCCAGTTTTTGCTCCTACAGAATATGCTGACCCAAACTCAGTATGGGCTGTGACGCCAACGTTTCCAACTACTCCAACATTTGACTACTCAAAAGTACGAGTGCAAACTTCATTAGAAAATAGTGAAGTATTTCTAAAGTACTCTGCATTAACCGAATATGTTGATTTCGAAATTATGGGTGGTTACATGTGGGATGATGATCCAACGATGTTCTCTTCTTTTGCTCCAGATGGTACAGGTGGAATGAATATAGTAATTACTCCAGAACACAAAAGAATTTCACTTGCTGGTGGAAGCTTTAGCACAACGCTCGGACCGCTTGTTTTACGAGGAGAAAGTGCATATTATTTTGGAAAATATTTTAATACATCAAATCCCGCAGTTAATCAAGGTGTAATAGAAAAAGATTATATCCATTACATGATTGGAACTGATTTCAACTTATTTGATATAAACTTCAGCATGCAGTTTATCCAAAAAGTAATAATGAATTATGAAGAGGTTATTAAGCCAACTCCTCTATTTAATGATGAGTTCAGTAATATGATAACATTCTTAGCTCGTTACTCAATTTTTAATGAAACCTTAGACCTTGAATTATTTTCATATTATGATTTTGAATTTGACGATGCTTTAATTCGTCCAAGAATGTTGTATGATTTTTCTGATTCAATTAACCTTCAATTTGGAGCAAATTTATTCACTGGCACAGAAGGAATGTTTGGACAGTACGATAAAAATGATATGATTTACGGAAAGATCATTTATAGTTTTTAAGTTCATTTTATAGCCAGATTAGAAATGAAGCAAAAAAACATACTTGCACAAATGAATTATTTGATGATCAAACTATTTTAGCTTTCAGAATTAAAACTTGAATTTATTAAAGATTGTATAGTTCACAAGGATTCAATTACTCCTCTGATCTGAAGTAAAGTAATTTTTCCAATCAAATTATTTTCATCTATACTTTCGGTTCTGATAAATTATAAGCTTCATTTAATGTTTTACCTAAATCTTCATTAATTTCACTTAGTTCTCTTAAATCAGCAAAATGAAAATATTTATTTCTTGAAATTTTAATAGACTTTGTTATATAAGGCATATTCTTCTTCTCACTTGCTTGAAACTGCAAATGAACTTTATTTTTTTTAAGATAAATTGAGAGAAATGTTGATGATCTCTGAACTTGAATTACAGTTTTTAATGGAAGAAGTTCAAACTCGCCGAATTCCAAAATGATATCAAGAAGTCGATGAAATATTTCTATTATAAATTCAGGTTTATTATCAAGATGCTGTTCAATTGTGGATTGTTCACACGAATGCCATTGGTTGGTGTTCCTAAATTCCCTACCGCATGTTTCACAGATCCAAGCCATTTTTTTTAACCAATAGAAATCCATCCATTTGATAACAATTACCAAATGGATGGTAAAATAATAATTAATCTGCTTCCTCTTTACCACCGACCCACTTATACACTAAGCCAGCTAAAATTGCTCCAACAATTGGTGCAACCCAGAAAAGCCATAATTGCCCCATTGCCCAATCGCCTACGAATAGTGCTTGGCCGGTACTTCTCGCTGGATTTACAGAAGTATTAGTAACAGGAATTGAAATCAGATGTATCAGAGTAAGTGCTAAACCAATTGCTAAACCAGCAAATCCCTTTGGTGCTCGTTTATCAGTTGCACCTAATATCACTATTAGAAACATGAAAGTTAAAACTATTTCAGCTACTAATGCAGCCATTAAGGAATACCCCTGTGGAGAGTGTTCCCCATATCCATTTGCTGCAAAACCATAGCCAAGGTCAAAACCTTCTTTACCACTGGCTATAAGATATAGCACTGCTGCCGCAGCTATAGCACCAAGGACTTGTGCAACAATATATGGAAGAATTTCAGATGATTTAAACCTTCCACCCATCCATAGTCCAATAGAGACTGCTGGATTAAAATGAGCACCGGATATGTGACCTAATCCATAAACTAGTGTTAAAACAGTTAAACCAAATGCTAATGACACACCTAGATAACCTATCCCAACACCCGGAATTCCTGCTGCAAGCACTGCACTACCGCACCCACCTAATACAAGCCAAAAAGTTCCGATGAATTCAGCCCCCAATTTGTTTGGTAAATTCATATGATGTCTCCTATTAAATTATTAAAAAAGATAGATGCACAAGGTGTAGAGATTTTTAAATCCACCAGTAGGGATGCATCTGAATAATAAGATAATAAATCAGATTATATTATAAAAAATATTTTTTACAAAATAAGAAAAGTTTTACTGATTGCCGCCACCCATTTTATAACCTGCTAAATCGAGAGTTACCCACTTGTAGCCTTTTGATTTTCCTTCTTTAGCAATTTGATCACTTATTTCAAGGAAATCTTTCATCTCACTTTTAGCAATTTCAATTCTGAGAAAATCATTTTCTCCATCTTTACAAACTCGCACACGTTTGATCTTGATTCCTGCTTGTTCTATAAGTATCTCAAGATCTTCAATATCTTTGAGGCGTTTCTCAGTAATTGGTATTCCCGTCATAACACGAGAACTTAAACAAGGGCTAGATGGTTTTTCTGCAAGATGAATTCCATTAACATTTAAAACTATACGAATATCCTTCTTTGATAAACCAACATCTGCCAGTGGAGCTAAAATATCATTTTCCAGTGCAGCCTTATGGCCGGGTCGAAAATCTGATCGATCAGAATCGTTATAACCATATGCCACCCATTTATAATCATACTTATTGATAACCTCAGTAGTTAATCGAAACAATTCATTTTTACAGAAATAACATCTGTTCAAATCATTTTTCAAATACTCTGAGTCTTCAAATTCTTTGCTTTTTTCAATCTTATGATTGATCCCCAAGTTTTTTGCAAAATTCATTGCTTCATTGAGTTCTGTTCGAGGTAAACTAGGGCTGTCTGTCGTAAGGGCAAGTAATTTGCCACCATTCTGATCAAAAATTCTTTTTGCAGCCCATAATAGGAAGGCACTATCAACACCTCCTGAAAAAGCAACTATCAATCCATCTGATAGTTTAGCATTTAGAAGGTTTTCTAGTTTATTCAATTTTGCAATCAGTTGAACTTCTAAGGAATCAATATGATGCATCAACGAATTGTGATTTATATTAATAGTCTTGGTATTTTCCACGATTATTAAGCTTTCTTTAATCAATTAAAGAATTAAGTTATTAAACATGTGAATATAACTATTATTCTATTGGTGTACCATCTTGAGTCCATACTGTCAAATTCGTTAAATCTTTTTTATCCTTTTTCTTGAATAAAAAGACAGATGCTACAAATGCAGTAGCAAATAAAAGTATATGTCCGATCATACCGGTATAGTAAAGATCAAATGGAACAGTTAATGAAGCCGGTAAAACATCTTGTTTAGCTAACACTGTCCAAACAGAGAATACAAAAGTAACTGCTATACCAAACCAAACTGTTTTTGAATTAGCTCTTTTAGTAACAAAACCAAGCAGATACACTCCAAAAACTCCGCCCATTACAACTGATGATAAAATTGTCGCAGCATCTTGAATTGTTTTTGTGTCAGAATAAAGCAAAATTATTGCGCCAATAATCATGAATACGGAAGCCACTCCTGCGACAACCCAAGCAACACGCAAATAGTGCTTATCATTTTCATCCTTTTTATAATGCCTTCGATAAATATCATTTACTGTTACTGTAGAAATAGCATTAATACTTGAATCTAATGATGACATAGCTGCAGCAAGGGCAGCAGAAATTACAATTCCAGCAACTCCGGGCGGCATATAATTCAGAATAAAAAACGGCATAATGTGCTCAGCTTTCTGAGTACCATCCAACATCTCCATTGCCTCTGGAGCAGGATTTACTTGAAAGAAAGCGTAAAGTGCAGTCCCAAGAAACATGTAAAATGCCCAGATTGGAACATTTAATGTTCCTATTGTAAACAAACCTCTTCTGGCTTCCTTCATACTTTTTGCTGCTGCATATCTTTGAATAACATTTTGATTTGTACCATATTCCTGCAGCCAAACAGTAAGTCCCACAAAAAGCATCATTAAACCAGTTTTGTCGGAAAGAGAAAATCCCCAAGTTACCGGATTTAATCTGCCGTTTGTTAATTCAGCCACTGCAAATTTATTATCAGCAAATGCAATTTCAAATATTTGTCCAAGACCTCCAGGCATGGCAAACGTTATAATTATAAGTATGACTATTCCACCCAAAACTAAAATAATTGTTTGAAGAACATCTGTCCATATTACTGCATTAATTCCTCCAACAATAGTGTACAAACCAACCAGTATGCCCCCAAGTAAAACACTTGTTATTGTACTGTAACCTGTTATCTCATGCATTAAAATTGATACTAAAAATAAAATGAGAGCCAATCTGATCAACTGTCCAATAATAAAAGTAACCGCTCCATAAACTCTTACAGATGGACTGAATCTATCCTCTAAATATTCATAGGCTGAAATTATTTTACTCCTTCTGAAAAAAGGAAGGAAAAAATATGCTGCCAATAATACAGTTAAAGGTAAAGTAAAATTTGGTAGAAACCTTAGCCACGCTGTTTTATATGCATCAGCAGGATAAGCCAAAAATGTTACTGAACTTATTGAAGTCCCAATCATACTCAATCCAATTACCCAGCCGGAATAAGACCTACCCCCAACAAAGTACTCTTCG
>JBDLIN010000076.1:0-15418 GCA_039714835.1 Bacteroidota bacterium
TTCATCATCTCATTATCTTCAAGAATCCAGCTTGCTTCACCTTTTATTATTCCTAATTTTTCAGCTCGTTTAGTAATCTCGTAATATAATAATGCATCAATACCACGTTTTTGATATTCAGGAATAATTCCTAATGTTAATACTCTTGCCCATTTTATTTTTTTGCGTTTTGTGAAGAGTTTAATAAAGTTAAACGGAAACAATCTACCATTCATTGTGATAAACAGTTCATTATAGTCAGGCATAACCAATGCGAAAGCAATTGTTTTTTCTTCAACTTCAGCAAATACTACGATAGAAGGTTCAACGAGTGGTTTTAATTCCTTTGCAAGATTATCAATCTCTTCCTCTGTCATAGGTATAAATCCCCAATTGGGTGCCCAAGCTTTATTGTAAACAAATTTTACTTTTTCCAATTCACTTTTGAATTCTTTCAGATTAATTTGTTTAATTTTAACATTGGAACGTCTTGCAGCAATATCTGCAACACGAACTAATTTATCAGATTCTAATAATTTTTTATTATCAATTCTGTATGCATAGAGATCTTTTTCTTTTTTCAATCCATAATTATCCATCAAATCGAGATAGTACTTTGGATTGTATGTCATCATTAGTCGCGGAGAATCATCAAATCCTTCAAGCAGCATTCCATATTCATCATTACTCGATGGATTGGCCGGACCTCGCATCGAATCCACACCTTTACTTTGCAGCCATTCTTTGGCTTTGTCAAGTAATGCGTTAGCAACTTCCTGGTCATTAATTGATTCAAAAAAACCAAAGAAGCCAATGTTCTCATTGTGAACTTGATTATGCGTGCCATTCTTAATGGCAGCAATCCTACCAACTGGTGCACCATCTTTGTATGCCATAAACATTTCCAGTTCTGCAGTTTTGAAAAATGGGTTTTTATCTTTGTTCAAAAGTTTCTTCTTATCCATCATAAGAGGGGGGACCCAATAAGGATCATCTTTATATATCTTCCATGCAAATTTTAAAAAAGGTACAATCCCTTTCTTTCGATCTAATTGCTTGATTTCAATATTGCTCATATATACTCCAAAAAAAAGACTGAAAGAGAGTTAATAGTAGTATCAAATTCTATTAACACGCTTTCAGTCCAAAATGAATGTTTCAATAAATTTTATACTAATCCTAATTCGGTACCAACTTTTTTGAACACATCAATTATCTTTTCAAGATGCTGATCCTCATGTGTAGCCATATAACTAGTTCGCATCATTTGCCTTCCTTCCGGAACACCTGGGGGAACAAAGACGTTAACAAATACTCCTTCGTCATATAACCTACGCCACATTTGAAGTGCAATGCCATCATTCCCAACGATTACAGGCACAATTCCAGTCCTTCCTTCAATAACATTGAATCCAGCATCTTTGAATCCATCTCTAATCTTATCGGCATTTGAAACTAACTTATCAACACGCCACGGCTCCTCTTCAAGAATTTCTAGTGCTGCCATTGCAGAGGCAACAGAGGCTGGAGTGGGTGATGCAGAAAAGATCAGTGCAGGGGAATGATGTTTTATGTAATCAATTACTTTAGCTTTACCTGCAATAAATCCACCTAACGATGCAAATGTTTTACTAAAAGTTCCCATGGTTAAATCTACTTCATCAACCAAGTCAAAATCACTTGCTGTGCCGCGTCCTCCTTTACCAATAACACCAACAGCATGTGCATCATCAATAAGAGTTTTTGCATTATGTTCTTTTGCAAGAGCAACTAGTTTATCTAGCTCAACAATTTCTCCGCCGGTGCTAAATACACCATCACTTACAATTAACTTGGGAGTTTCTTTTGGTATTTTATTTAAGACACGTTCAAGATCATTCATATCATTATGCTTATAGCGAAGCATATCTGCAGTCATTCCTTTTGCCATCAAGTTTGCAACTTGAATACAAGCATGATTATCTTTATCAGAGACAACATATTCACCTCTTTGTACTAAAGTTGGGATGATACCCTGAGCAGATTGAAATCCAGTACTAAATAATAATACAGCTTCTGTTCCAAAATATTTTGCCATTTTTTCTTCAAGTTCCTCATGAAGGTCTAACGTACCGGTCAGATAGCGAGATCCGGAGCAGCCTGTACCATATTTTTCAACAGCTTTTATTGCTGCATCTTTAACTCTGGGATGTGCGGTCAATCCCAAATAGTTATTTGAACCCGCCATAATTATTTTTCTTCCTTCCATTTGCACGACAGGTCCTTCATTTTCTTCAATAGCTCTGAAGTATGGGTAAACACCCATTTCTTTTACTTCATCAGCTCTTGTGAAATCATAACATTTCTTAAATAAATCCAAATTTATCCTCCTAAGAATAGTATATTGGCAATCATAAATTTTTATATTACTATTTTCTAAAATATTATACGAATTTATTACTAAAATAATCTAAAGTCAATCTTAGCAAGAATATAAGGAATTCTATGTCAGATAAAGTAATCTCAGTTGTAACCGGTGCAAATGGTTTTGTTGGCAGCCACTTAGTTGATTATCTAATTGATAAAGGGGATGAGGTACATTGTTTAGTTAGAAAAAGCAGTAATTTAAGATGGTTAGAAGGGAAGAATGTAGTAATTCATGATTCAGGATTATTTGATATTGAAGGATTGAAAAAGGTTCTTACGAATATTGATTATTTATACCATGTTGCCGGTGTTGTTAAAGCAAAAAATGAAGAAGGATATTTTAAGGGCAATGTTAAAGCAACTGAAAATTTACTTAATACAGTATTAGAAACTTCTCCTGAGATAAAAAGAGTATTGATTGTTAGCAGCTTAACCGCATGCGGTCCATCTTTGAACGGTAATATTTGCAACGAAAAATCTCAAAGACATCCGATAACTACTTATGGTAAAAGTAAAGCTGCACAAGAAGAATTGGCTGAAAAGTATATGGATAAACTTCCAATAACGATTGTCAGACCACCAGCGATTTTCGGAGAAAGAGATACAGAGATTTATCTCTTTTTCAAAACATATATGAAAGGATTGATGAGTCTGATAGGTTTCAATAAGAAAGATTTAAGTCTTATATATGTTAAAGACCTTGTGCAAGGAATATATTTAGCAGCGACTAAAGATATGTCGAAAGGGGAGACTTACTTTATTAGTTCAAAAGAACTTTATACTTGGCCTCAAATTGGAAAAATACTACAGAAAGTAACAAATAAAAAAGCAGTTACATTAAGATTACCTCACTTTCTTGTTTATGGAGTAGCTGCAATAGCACAATTATTAGCGATGCCTCTTAGTACGGCAGCTACATTTAATTTAGAAAAGGCAAGAGATTTTGTTCAGGAATCTTGGACTTGTGATATAAACAAAGCAGAGAAAGATTTAGGTTTTAAAGAAAACTATACTTTAGAAGAAGCTATGAAGCGGACAATAGACTGGTATCGTGAAAAAAAATGGCTTTGAGGGATGCGACGTTTACTGTAGAATAGATGCGTAATTGATCCTTTAGTATCTGAGTTGCCAAATCCTTTTAACACTATTATTCCTCCAAACATGGAAGGAAAATTATTAGCAATTTCTTCTTCTAAATCTTTTGGAGAGTTATAAATTATGTAAGCATTTTTGGTACTAATACTTGGTGCAGTAGTTAAATGATCTATATGCCAATGGATTTTCTTTTCAATTCTTAAATGACGTTCTATTCTTTGTTTTAGATTTTTTTGAGCACTGCCGATATAATAGTAATAGCCTTTCTTTAATGTAATACCTGAAAACTTCTTTATATTGACTTGGAATTCCTCACTAGCAAATAGCTCAAGAATATATACGCCAGAATTTGAATCAGTTATTGCGGGCACCTTCTTTTATCCATGTTTTAATTCCCTCACGCTGATTGGATGTTAACCATGCTTTATCAGTTGGTGGCATTATTGGTACACCTAATCCATCAATTCGCCATACTAATCTGCTTGTTTCAACACTGTACGGATCAACGATCCCAGGAACCGTAGCATTAGACCATGTTTCTAAATTATATCCACCTGCACTTGAACCAATATGGCAATCAGAAAAACCACATTTTTCAAAGAAAAGTGGTTGGATATATTTTGCGTAACTTACATTTTCATTAGGTATTATTACCTTATCAATATCATTTTCTGTAATAGTATCATCGCAAGATAATATAAAAACTGACAACAGAAAGATCATTCCAAGTGAGAGGTTATATATATAATATTTACTCATTAATTAGCCAATATTTTATTACTAAACTTACAAATTATTTTTATAAATAAATTATGCGTTGTACAAAGAAAGGATGCAATTGTTCCAAATTCACACTAGAAGAAGTACAATAAAAGTATAGACCTGTGTGGTTGTTGATAAATTGACAATTCATTATAAGTTATTTAGTTTGCACCCTCAATTTTGGGGCTATAGCTCAGCTGGGAGAGCGCGTGACTGGCAGTCACGAGGTCAGGGGTTCGAGCCCCCTTAGCTCCACAAAAAGTCATCTTTATTAAAAACTACTCTGACTTACTATTTTCTTTTATCAAGAAAATTAATTTATCCAATAGAAAGAAAAACTATCTTATGAAGAAAAACCATAAATATTTCTTGACAAATCAATACGTATATCATAAATTTATGGTATAACAATAAAATTATATTATGACTATGTCAAAAAACACTTTATTATTTATTCTATTAGTATCAGCTTCTACATTATTTTCTCAAGTTCCGGGAAAAATCTCAGGTAGAGTATATGATTCAACAGGCGAACCTCTTCCTGGAGCAAATGTAATGGTTGATGGTACATCTATTGGCGCAAGTTCTGATATTGATGGTAATTATGCAATTCTAAACATTTCACCGGGAACTTATTCAATATCAGCTTCTTACATTGGTTTTCAAAAATTTATTGTACAAAATATTCGAGTCGTTGCTGGTTTTACAACAAATTTAGACTTTACTCTCAGCGAGAGTTCAATGGAGTTGTCGGAAACTGTTGTAGTAACTGCAAAAGAACAGTTGGTTCAAAAAGATGCTCTCGGAAAAGTTGCTACTATTACTCAAGAAGAGCTACAAACTATGCCGGTTGAAAATCTGAATCAAATTTTAGCCACTCAATCCAATGTTTCAGTTTTATCGAACACACCAACAGCTAAGGCTGGGTATAATATTCGAGGAATTGATGATATTAGAATGCGTGGCGGAAGAAATAACGAGCTTGCTTTAATGATTGATGGTGTAAGAGTATCTAACCCAGTTTTTGGCGGTTTTGGGACAAACATTAGCACTGGTGCAATAAAACAGATTGAAATTGAGAGTGGCGGTTTTAGTGCTCGTTACGGAAATGCTCTTTCGGGTGTAATTAACTTGACAACACGTGGCGGAACAAGTAAAACCAAGGGTTATGCACAATATTATTCTTCCGATCCTTTTAATGCTGGCTTTGCAACTAACGAAAAAGGAAGAGCACAAGATAAGCAAAACCTACAATTTAGTCTTAGTGGTGGTGTTCCTTTTATTAAGGATTTCTCTTATTTTATTTCTGCTGAAGCAAACAAAAGCTCTGGTACCACAATGCTTTTTGATGACATTCTTTGGGATGATTATCGTAATATTATACTTGATGATGGAAGTAATTTACTACTACCAACTTCCGATGAAATAGTAAGCGGCATTAAAGCTGGTGTACCACTAGATTCTATCCAACTTGGACTTGGAAGTAATTGGAAAAAAACTTTAGGCCCTGATGGAAGAAAAGTAAATCCATTAGATAATATGTCAGGATGGCAATCGTTAGGATGGAATAATTCATATAACTTTTTTATAAAATTCAATTATAATATAACTCCAACTTTTCAAATTAGATTTTCCAATTTAATTGATCAGAGATATACTCAGTATAATGGTTTTGATGCTTATTACGATTACAATATGGATGGGCAAAATGTTCAGATTAGAAATAGTGATAAACAAACTTTAACTTTTAGTCATACACTTAATTCTAAATCATTTTACAATCTAAGTTTCTCCAGATTTTTTGAAAGAAGAAATGTTAGAATTCTAAAGGATTATAATAACAAGTATGTAAGTGAATGGAATATCTTTTCACCAAATGAGGATAATATTAAAAGACAAGAAGAATATATGCCTGCAAGAGGTCCAGATGGTGTACGTGATCCTTTTGAAACATCATTCTATTTGCTTGGTGATAACAGATGGTATTCTGGAAATATGAGTACTAACTGGGAAGGCAGATTTGATTTTACATCTAATTATATACCTTCGCAAACATTAGAAACGGGAGTTCAATTTAATTACATCGATTTAGATTACCATTCATATCAAAATATAACTAGCTTAGATACACACCCAACAATTTATCAATACTTCCCAATGGAAGGGGCAGTTTATTTGCAGAATAAATCTGAGTTAGAACAAATAATTATTACTGCTGGCTTGCGTTTAGATTATTTCAACACCGGTGGTGAGTTTTGGGAAGATCCGTATGATCCGCTAGCTGAACAAACTGGAAGCTCAGATACTTTGGAATATAATAATATTTCAAAAGTTGAACCAAAATTGACTTTGAGCCCAAGAATAGGGATTGCATATCCACTAACTGATAAGTCAATCCTCTCATTTAATTTTGGGCATTTTTATCAAAGAGCAAATTATAGAGATATGTATCGTGCATCCAACAATACAGAAGTAAGTCTGATTCAAGGAAATTTAATTGGGAATCCACATTTACTACCAGAGCAAGCAATTCAATACGAACTTAGTTTACAACAACAAGTTGGTGATGATTTTGCAATTAAATTAAATCTTTGGGCTAAGGAGACAGTTAATCAAGTTGGATCCGTTCTTGTCCCATCATATTCAGACCCTGGACAAAATAATCCATTTACATATTCAATTTTTGTAAATAACAATCTTGGTTCTGGAAAAGGTTTAGAGATAAATATTAAAAAGCGTGTTACTGATAATTGGGGATTTACCTTAGATTATTCTTACTCACATGCTAAAGTTCTTCAAGCAACTTCATGGGATGGATTCTGGAGTGGAAGCACTGACGAATCTATGCCAAAACGTGAAACCACTGCTCCATGGGATCAAACGCATGTAATTAGATTAAATGGACAATACAATATTCCAAATGATGGAAGTTGGTTCCAGAATATGAACTTTAACATAATCTATTATGGCGAAAGTGGAATACCATACACACCAACAATGCCAAGTGGAGTTATTGTAGAGCCCTATTCTGCAAACTGGCCATTTGCACATAGAGTTGATTTAAGAATTGGAAAACTTTGGAATTTTACAGATTGGTTGAGAATGAGAATGTTCCTTGAAGTGAAAAATTTACTTGATTCTAAAACAGTTATAGATGGATATACAAGAACTGGTTCGCCAACTGACCCAGGAACTGCGAGCTATTACACAAGAAGTTCAACTTATTGGGATTCAAGAAATAATAATAATTTTGGATTAAGACGTTCAGTATATCTTGGAATCCAATTTTACATAGGTGGAGAATAAAGAATGAAATTTATACTTAAAGTAATTTTAATATTTTTGATTGTAACAACTTTATCTGTTGCTCAAACAAATAAAGATAATGAGCAAAATAATAATCAAAAAACAGATTTATCAAAAACAAACTCTGTTTTTGATAGAGCTGTTGGGTTTATGGATGCGGGTGCAATGAAAATCCATGGCGTAGAAAATTTTGGATTGCTTTGTGGACATGATCATCCTGGTAGTCAAAATTGGTATCCTGGTGCTTTTCATGGCGATTGGGGAGAAGTACGTTGGATTGCACCAGTAATTTTAATGCCTGCTGGTCCATGGGGTGCACAAAGCACAAATGGTCCCAGTTTACCAGAAGATAGAAGTAATCAATACAATGCCATTGAATCTTTTTCAGCAGTTCACTTACACGAAGGTGATGGAGTAAATTTCACTGACTGGGATGCAGCTGATGGTGCAAGTGAATATTATCATGGAAATTTTCTTCAAGATAATATGCCTATGGTTGCAACAAGTACTTTTCAAAAGAGTTGGCCAGAAGGCTATTTTGATGAAAATGATAATTGGGTATCGACACCAGGTGAACATCATTGGCCTGGTAATTGGGCATTAGATCCTGATCCAGGTTCACCAACATACAAACAACCAATGGAAGGTGAGTTTGTTTCGAACAAAGATATTTATTTTGTATCAACTGATAAGTATAATGGTGTTCGCACAACAGCAACAACAGCAAAGTATGGGTATCCAGTTGGAATTGATATGGAAGTAAACGGATACAGCTATTCCACTACTCTTTATCAAAATGTTGTATTTTTTAATGTTAATTTTATATACAGAACAAAAGAAGAGATTACAAATCCAGATAGCAAATTCTATGATCCAAACAGACATTTCTATGATGGACAAATTGATTCAGTCTATTTTTCGTTCTTTGTTGATCCAGATTTACCAGGAAGATATCTTGCCCCCAATTCAAACTATCAACAAGCAGATGTTTGGGCAGAAGATGATTATGGTTTAATCTATGATTATGATGGTGATGGTTCTATCGATGTCTTTTTAGCATTTGATAAAAAAGATGATTTTACAGATGGAATTTATCCGCAAAATAACGGATCAGTTTCTGCTTACGGAATTAACTTTTTCAAAACTCCAAAAGAAGATCCATCAGATCCAATGAGCAATGATATTGGTATTACCGGCTTTCATTGGTTTGACCAAGATGAAGCTGTTCGGCCTGCTTTAGTAAATGAACAATGGGAAAAAACACTTTATGCAATATCATCAGGTCAACCAAATCTAGTACCTGAAAGTGATAGAGATAAATGGTTTCACGGAAGTGACCCAAATATGGACGATATTGAAATGTTAAAAGACTATCAAGAAGATTTTCCTGTAGGAAGTCGTCCGGACATTCAATTCTGGTTTAGTTCTGGTCCCTTTTCAATTGCCCCTGGAGATACAATCCCAATTCATATTGGCATTGTTGGTGGAAGACCAAATCCAGGCCCACTTGATTCAGATGGCTTTGCAACAAACCCACCAGAGCAAAGATTTAAAACAGTATTTGATGCTTTAGGACAAGCAGATACTTTGTATAATAATAATTTCATTGGATTTCGACCGCCAGCATCTCCAAAACTTTCAGCTAAAGGAACATCAATTAAAGATAAAGATAGAGTTCCAACAATTTATGGAGAGAGTGGAAAAGTAACTCTTTACTGGAGTGATGAAGTAGAAGAGTCGTTTGAGATTGTTACAAAAGAAAAAGATTTTCAAGGTTATAAAATTTATAGAACACAAGCTGCAGTTAATGGACAAGGAGAACCTGAGTGGGGAACACCTATTACTAATTATGATGGAAAAGAAATAATGGGATATGTTCCATTAGCGCAATATGATTTAGTTGATGAGTGGGAAGGTCAAGACCCATTAAATCCTTTCTTCGATTTGGGAGATAATTCTGGACTTAAATATACTTTTGTTGATAATGACGTTGTTGATGGAGTTCGTTACAGATATACTATTACAGCATACGATCATCCAGTAATGGATGCTAATCAATCAGCACTAGAATCGAGCAGAGGTAATGACCCAAGACTAATTCAAACCGTGGATGTTATTCCAGGTCTTCAACCGCAAGGCTATGTTGGTGGTCGATCTGATTCAGTTGCTATTCATACTAGTGGAGTTGCTACTGGTCCAATTGACATCCAAGTTATAAATGATATTGATGTTACTGGTCACACATATGAACTTAATTTTAGGGATAGCAGTGATGCATTATCTCTGGATATTTTAGACGTTGATTTGAATGAATATGTTGTAGAAGGTTTTACAAATTTCTGGAATATTCAATCAGGAGATGCAATTGCACCGCGTCCCATATTTGATGGAATTGGTTTGCTAATTGAAAATCAAACAGCACTTGAACAGAATACGCAAGGGTGGAATACAATTGTTAGTGATACTTCTGATTATCAGTTTTCGAAACTAACATTTGCTATGGATTCATCTGGTGTTCCATTTGATTATATGGTTGTCTTTGGAGATTCATCTTTCAAATATTCAGGTGTATCTACCTCATTAAAAGTCCCTTTCCAAGTATTTAATCTTAGCAAAGATCCTAATTTGGAATATCCTATTAATTTATTTGTGAAAAACCCTTCACTTCCATGGGTAAGTGGTGAATTTGTTTATTTATTGGAACCTGATATTCAAAATAGAACTTGGCAATTTACTGTTTCTTGGGATAGTACTTCAACACCTCCAAGCGCTGGAGATCAATATCTTTATACTATTAAGAAACCTTTTAAATATGATGATGTCTATGAAATAACAACTCAACCTTTATCTATTAATACTAGTAGTAATGATTTGTCTGAAATAAAGGTTGTTCCAAATCCATATATGGTTTACAATCTTGCTGAACAAGCTTCTGAGAGACAAGATCAATTCAGCAATGAATTAAGATTTACACATTTACCCAAAGAATGTACAATAAGGATCTATACCTTACGAGGTGATCTGGTAAGAACTCTCTATCACAATAGCTTATCAATTGGGGAAGCAAGATGGGACTTATTAACAGAAGAGAATATGGAAGTATCATATGGAGTGTATGTTTATACTGTTGAAACTCCAGATGGGGAACATCACATTGGTAAATTAGCAATTATTTGGTAAATGAAATTTAGGAAAATAAATAAATGAAAATATTTATGAAAAATAAATTAAGAAAATACTTGTTTGTTATATTGTTAATATCAACGGGATTGTTTGCACAAAATGGTAATACAAAAGTTGGAACAACTTCAGCAAACTTTTTACAAATGGAAATTGGTGCAAGGGCAATTGGTCTTGGTGGTGCGTATGTTGGTGTAGCAGACGATGCCACCGCTCTGTTTTGGAATTCTGCTGGAATTGGCTTGGTTCAAAATGGAAATGCAGTTTACCAGTTTGGAAGTAGATATGCTGATATTGCTCATCACTATGCTGGCTTTGTGTACGGACTTGGTAATGATGATAAAATTGGTCTTATGATCAACTATGTTGATGTTGGTGAAATGGAAATAACTACCCTAAATGACCCTGATGGAACAGGTCAGAACTTTTCTGCTTCTAACGTTGCAATTGGGCTTACGTATGCAAGACAATTAACAGATAGAGTTTACGTTGGTATCCAAGGAAAGTTTATTCAAGAAAACATTTGGATGGAAAGTGCAAGTGGATTTGCTCTTGATATTGGTGCGATATACAATATCGAGGAGAAAGGGGTCAGAATTGGTATGAACCTCTGTAATCTTGGTCCAGATATGAGTATGACTGGAGATAATTTAGATTTCTATAAAGATAAAGTTGAGGGCTATCCCGGTAGTCCAACTCCTAAATCAACACTTTCAACAAAAGAATTCCCTTTACCCATGGTATTCAGTATGGGTATGTCAATGAACTTTATTGGACGGAATACAATTCTTCTTCCAAGCTCTGCACATAAATTAATGCTTGCATTATCTGCTAATGATAGTTTTGACGCACCCTTTAGAGGCAATGCCGGTTTAGAATATACATGGCAAGATATTCTATCACTCCGTGGTGGATATCACATTGGATATGATACAAAGGACCTTTCTGTTGGATTCGGATTAAATTTAGAATCATTTACTTCTTTAGATATCACTCTTGATTACGTTTGGAATAGCTATGGTGATCTCGGCGCAATAAATATATTTTCACTTGGGATGAATTTTTAGTATGTCATTACGAGGAGCTTCTTTTGCGACGAAGTAATCTGACAGATTGCTTCACCTCGATGAAAGGAATCGAGATTCGCAATGACAAATAATTAGTAACATAAATAATATGATAAATAATAGTAACAACACATATCCTGAATCGTCACCTTTAGCTGTTGCTGTTGGTGTTTTTATTGGAGTATTGATGACTGCAAGTTTTTCTTATGCAGCATTAGTACTTGGATTTTCTACAAATGGATCTCCAGTTGCAGCTGTACTTGGATGGGGAATAATGCGTGCAGTCTTCAAACGAGGTACAATTGTAGAAAATAATATTATTCAAACAGTAGCTTCCGGAATAAACACATCTACTGCCGGAGTAATCTTTACGGTTCCAGTACTTCTAATAAGAGGAGTTGAATTTGATTTTTGGTGGATCGCTGCAGCAGCAGTATCTGGAGCTATCCTTGGAGTTGGTTTCATTATTCCACTTCGTAAGCAGATGATAGATGTAGATAGATTACGTTTCCCATCTGGGACAGCAATTGCAAGTGTTTTGCGTTCACCAGCAGAAGGAATGAAGAAATCGAAACTACTGTTATATGGGGCATTTATATCGGCTTCTGTCTATTTATTAATTCAGTTTCCGAGAATTGGATTTCCAGAAATATTACCATCGTCAATTGATTTTACAGATTTGCTTCGAATGCCTAAATATATATCAAATGAATGGGCTATTTCTTTATTAAGTGTTGGTATTGGATTCATTGCAGGACGAAATGGTCTGTTTGTTCTTGCTGGTGGAGTTCTCTCTTACTGGTTGATTGTCCCCCTTGTAATTTCATTTGGTTGGATTCCAGCAGAATTATCTGTTGAAAACAGCGCATCATTTATTCACTCTGAAATGACACGACCAATTGGGATTGGAATGCTGATCGGTGGTTCGTTAATGAGTATTGTATTGATTATTCCGGCTATAAAAGCAACTCTTAAAAGTTTTAATCTAAAATCAATGGCTGAGATCGGCACAGATGAATTACCAATTAAGATCTTATACTTTGTTATAGCAGCTGGATTTAGTCTGCTATTTTTAGCTTCATATTTTACATCCAGTGTAGGATTATTCACTGCTTTGATAATCTCTATTGTCAGTATAGTCTGGTTGGTATTTGCTGGTATAATTGTTTCGCAAGCAACTGGCATGACAGACTGGACACCAATAAGTGGAATGTCCTTAATAGCAGTTGCTCTGCTAATGATGTTTTTATCTTCTGATGATGTTGTGACGGCTGTCCTAATTGGAGCAGCAATTTCAGTAGCTATTGCTGAATGTGCAGATATGATGCAAGACTTAAAAACAGGTTATCTTGTTGGTAGTCGTCCAGTAAAGCAGCAGAAAATTCAGTTATTTGTTGCTGGATTGGGACCAATAGTCTCATTAAGTGTAATGCTCCTTATTTGGAATTCAGGTGGAGTCGATCCAGTTACTGGAACACAACTACCAGGTTTTGGCCCAGGAACAGATATAGAGGCACCTCAAGCTGTTGCACTTGGTGCTACAATTGATTCTGTTGTCGATGGGAATGTCCCAACATCAAAATTCCTTGCTGGTGGCATTATCGGAGCTTTACTTTCATTTACCTCACTTCCAGGTCTTGGAGTTATCATTGGAATAGCGATGTATCTTTCAATTAAATATATCTTACCCTATGGTTTGGGTAGTATTCTCAGTATTGTGCTAGCACGTAGAAAGGGTAAGAGCTGGACAGAAAAATGGGGAGTTCCATTCTCAGCTGGGTTGATAGTGGGTGAAGCTTTACTAATTATTATTTTCGCAATGCTCACCGTATTGGGGATTATTCAATGACAAACATTAAGAATAAAATATTACTGATCAGCATTGCTGTGATGGTCGTCGTTTCTGCATTATCGGCTTCACACACTCCGATTTATTGGGAGTACTTCGGTTTTTCAATTATAGTTTTAGCTTTGTTGATAATTCTTCAGAAAAGAGAAATAAAAAAAGAAATTGAACATAATGATTTTGATGATTTCAATATTAAAAATTTCAAGGAAACGATTGAGCACTTAACAAATGAAGTTAAATCAATTTCTAAAGAAATAATTAAAGATAATTATACAGAAATGTTAACGGGGAAATTGGAAACATATAAAATAAATATTGATGACTATCGTTTAACTATGATCAATCAAATTGGAGTAAAAAAATATACTAAAATCAGTATCCCTTTTGCTCAAGCTGAAAGAATTATAAATAGAGGAATGTCAGCAGCAATAGATGGCTATTTCGAAGAATCACAAAATGAAATTAGAAAGTCTATTAAGTATTTAGAATTACTGCAGGAAGAAATAGAGATAATTATGAGAGAAATAAATGGCTAATGGAAACAATCATAAAGCTGAACGATTAGGCAAGAAAATAAGACACGCAATGAATTCTTATGGGCTAACAGTTAAGCAGCTAGCAAATAAAACTAATATTGAATTACAAACCCTTTATTCAATATTAAATGGACATCATTTACCAAGCATTGATAAATTAGAAGAGCTTTCTAAAGTCCTTCACCTTAGTATTGATGCGCTCTTAGATATTGAAGTAAATACATTTCCTATATTTTCATCACCGCATCAAGCTGGAATGTCATATGCTGAATTTGAGGATATCTGGTTTGGTGAAACGGGTGGAGAACGGATATCAGTCTCTCGAAATTTTAGCATCATGAATGAATCAGTTGATTTGAGAATTGAGATATTAAAGAAAATATATAAATTCACGAACAAGCAGATTGATCAATCGATTGAAGCTTTCCAGCATAGAAAGAAAATATTAGAGAAGAAAGAAAAAAGTAGATTAGAAATTGTTGTTAATACTGAAGTAGAAGACTTTATTAGAAGAAGGGAGAGTTTTAATTCTCTTTCACCGAACCTAATAGGCGAAATGATTGAAGGGATAATTAACCGATTAGAAAATAATCCGATGAATTTTGAAGTAATAATAATAAATAGACATGATTTTCTTGTTAATTATGAGCTTATAAATCGTGAAGTAATATTGTTCGATTTAGGAAGCGTGTTCTTTAGGCAGACACATCCCAAATTGTTAGAACATTTTTTAAAGGAAGTTGAAGCATTAAAATTTAAAAAAGCTAAGATAAATCAGAGAGAAAAAGTAGTTAAATATTTGAGAGGGCTATTGAATGATGTCTAATAGTAAAAAGATTCAGAATGAAATTGTAGAAATAATTGAGAGTTTAGTTTCATTCAAAACCACACCATCAAACTTTCCAGAGTTTGAAAAAGCTGTAAAATATATTGAAGAATATTTTGATGGATCATCGATAAAAATAGATAAACATTATTTTAATAAATATCCTGCACTCTTTATATCTACAACTGGCAAAAAAGAGGCTAGCATAATGATGCAAGCTCATGTTGATGTTGTTGATGGAAATGAAGATCAGTTCACACCAATTACAAAAAATGGTAAAATGTACGGACGTGGTACATCAGATATGAAAGCATTTGTAGCCATTGCAATGAAAACACTGAAAGAGTTCTCAGATCATCCAAGTCATTGTAATTTAGCCCTCGCTCTAACTTTTGATGAAGAAATTGGGAGT
>JBDLIN010000077.1:0-15228 GCA_039714835.1 Bacteroidota bacterium
GAGCTTATAAAATATACTTACTCAAGTCTCTGTCCTTAACAATTACATCTAATTTCTCTTTAACAAGATTACCGTCAATTGTGACTTTAGATGAAGTTATTTTATCTGGTAGATCAAACAAAATATCTTCAAGTAAGGTTGTTAAAATAGTGTGTAGTCTTCGTGCCCCAATGTTTTCAACCTCTTCATTAACATATGCAGCAGTTTTAGCTACTTCTTTAATTGCTTCATCTGTAAATTGAACTTCAACACCTTCAGTTTTTAGTAAAGCAGTGTACTGTTTTAAAAGTGCGTTTTCTGGGATAGTAAGAATTTTTATAAAATCTTCTTCCGTGAGGCTTTTTAACTCAACTCTTATTGGAAATCTGCCTTGCAGTTCTGGAATTAGATCAGATGGTTTTGATACATGAAAAGCACCTGAAGCAAGAAAAAGAATATGATCGGTTTTTACAGCTCCATATTTTGTGTTTACAGTTGAACCTTCCACAATTGGAAGCAGGTCTCTCTGTACCCCTTCTCTTGATACATCCGGACCTCGAGATTCAGTACTACCGGCAACTTTATCAATTTCATCTATAAAGACCATCCCGGATTCCTGCACTAATTTAATTGCTTGACTTTGAACTGCATCCATATCAATTAATTTCTGGGCTTCTTCTTGAGCAAGTATTTTTCTAGCTTCTTCAATTGTTGTTTTTCGTTTCTTTTTCTTCTTGGGCATCATACTGCTAACAATTTCCTGAATGTTCATGCCCATATCATCCATACCCATAGGGCCCATTACCTGAACACCAACTTGAGGAGCTGTGATATCAAACTCGATCATCTTGTCATCCATCTCACCTTTTTTTAGTTTTTCTCTCATCCAGTCACGAGTTTTTTCATTCTGAAGAGCTTCTTTATTTATCTCCTCAGTTTCACCAGTAGTTTGTACGGCTGGTCTTTTAACAGGTGGGATTAAAATATCCAGTATTCTATCTTCAGCCATCTTGGTTGCTTTTTCTAAAACTTCCTCTTGCTTTTCTGTCCTAACCAAATTAACTGCAATTTCCGCCAGGTCTCTTATCATAGATTCAACATCTCTACCCACGTAACCAACTTCTGTAAATTTTGATGCTTCAACTTTTACAAATGGTGCACCTGAAAGTTTTGCAAGTCTTCTGGCAATTTCAGTTTTTCCAACACCGGTCGGTCCAATAAGAATTATATTATTCGGCATAATTTCTTCACGGAGAGATTCCTCTACCTGCTGTCGTCTCCATCTATTTCTCATTGCAATTGCAACTGCTCGTTTTGCGTCATCCTGACCTATTATATATTTATCCAGTTCTGCTACCGTCTGCGATGGTGTCAGATTATTTGTCATCTTTTTCATTCTTAAATTCCAATATTATTTTTCAATTTCTTCAACATTTATTTTATCATTTGTATAAATACAGATATCACCCGCTGTTTTCAAGGCTTCTGTCACTATTTCTTTAGCAGAAAGATCACTGTACTTAGTTAACATTCTTGCAGCAGAAAGAGCATACATACCGCCTGAGCCAATAGCCACAATGGAATCATCGGGTTCAATAACATCACCAGTACCTGAGACAATAAACGACTGCTCATCTGAAACAACTGCAAGCATAGCTTCCAGTCTACGTAGATATTTATCTGTTCGCCAATCTTTTGCAAGTTCAACTACAGATCTACTTACATTTCCTCTATACTGTTCAAGCTTTTCTTCAAATCTTCCCAGCAAAGTGAAGGCATCTGCTGCAGATCCAGCAAACCCGCAAAGCACTTTTCCGTTATAGAGCTTTCTTATCTTCATCGAATTATGTTTAACAACGGTGTTGCCTAGAGTTACTTGTCCATCACCACCGATCACCGCCTCTCCTTTGTGGATCAATCCTAGTATTGTCGTTGATCTAATTTTTCTTTTCATCTTATTTCTCCTTTACTTCAAAATCGTAAATCCAATATCTTGTTTCTCTTTTTGCTAATCAAGGTAAATCATTTTGACTTCTTTGCCACGGTTCAACCCATTCAATAAAAGTCGGTGTAAGCGGTACAGCTAATAATCTTCCGCCAAATCCCATGTAACGATAAACAAGCATATTATAATTTTTAATATTCATATTATAGAGTAATTTCTCATTTACTTTCACACCAAATTTATTAGCTAATTTTACAGTGTTTTCAATCATTTTTTTGCTGATATTTTCCCCTTTAAGCTGCTTCTTCAGTTCGGCCTTAATATCATCAAATGAATCGGGAATTGTATCCTTACTTTCTTTTTTATCTATTACTTTAAAAACTACAAATTGATTTTCTTTTTCAATTGGTCCATAAACTTCTCCAATATTCAACGAGCCTGCAATACGTCCAATTTCACCGCGTGAGGTAACTGGAAAATATCCGGATTCAATTACTGCATTCTGAACTCTTTTATTCGAGTATTTTTGAGCAATTTTTTTAAAATCAATCTCTTTTTCAACCTCATTAAAAATTTTCTCTACTACTTCTAAACTATCTGTAAATATTTCAATAATATTAACCTGTGTGGCCAAATTTTCTGAAGTTCTTTTTTCATTATAATAATTAAGCAAAGCCTCATCAGATACATTAGACGAATCAAATAATGTTTGTTTGTACAATGATGCCAGATAATAATCCCGCCACATATTTATATCACTATTTACTTCAGGATCATTTTTTACATTTTTTGTATTTGCTTCACGAGCTAGCAATTCCTGTTCAATAAATCTTCTTACCCTTGCATTTAACTGGCCTCTGATAACATCATGATCACTCGAAGCTGTATAAAAGCCTTCAAAAGCAAATGTATAAAGAAATTTTTCCAAGATTACTGGATCATCTTCTAAATCAATGAATACTAATTCTAATGAATCTTGACCAAATTGATCTTTGATTTTATTAAAATCCTCAGCTTCAAGATGAACTGTTTTTCCATCTTCAACATCAGATAATTTTTTCCTATTCTCTAAGGCTGAGATAACTTTACCGGAAAAGCTCCAGAATATTTCTCCATTAGTTTGTACTTTGCGGCCGGGGAAAAAGGACTTATAATAATTCTGATAAACCTTATTTTCTTCACGTGCTTCAACTATCTGCCGTACGTTTTTGTCAATATTCTGAATGTCTTTATCATCTTTTATTGTTTCCGGAGTAACTGAGATCAATTTAAATATATACCAGCCATCCGAAGATTTTATTGGGGTAGAAAATTTTCCAACTTCTAGAGAATAAACTGAATCCTCAACCGTTTCTTCTATCTGACCAAAATGAATTTGAAAAGGTCCATCTTTCTGCAGCACTGCCTCTCCTCTTATTGAAAGCAACGAATCGAATGATGCACCGTTTTGAAGTTCATTATAAATTCTATTGATTTCTTCTTCATCGTCGGCTAAAAGAAATTTTGTGTTGAGATAAACTAAAGCTCTTCTTCTTGCTTCAGTATATTTTTCTGGATCTTTAACCAGTTTTGATTTTATTTCCTTCTGATAGAGTGCATCCCTCAAGTACATCTCCTCAACTGCTTGAAAAGAATAGTTCATTACCGCTGTTGTATCGAATCCAAGTTCTTCAGCTTCTAAAGCCCACAGCTTTTCAGAGATGATCGAATAGATAGTTTCTGCTTTTAATCTTTCCTCGCGTCCTTGAATATGTCTTCCAACGTGTGGCACAAATTCATAACGCTTTTTAAACTCCTCTGCGGTTACCTTTATAGGTCCAACCTCTGCGATTATCTCATCATTACCTTTTTGTGCATTTAATAGAGTATTGAAGGATAAAATAAATAATAAAATCTGAGAATATTTCTGCATGTGTTTCAATTCCTAACCGTTAGTGTCATTCCATCCCGCTCAGCGGGATTATCGGGAATCTTTTACTTAAATAGATTCCGGCTAAATAATTGCCGGAATGACAGTCTTTGATAATTCTTCTCTCGTATTTTTTACAAAATCAAATTTGTTTGATCGTTTTTCTGTTACTAAAAAAATTCATAGGGAATATCCTTGGAACTGATTTTTGATAATCCAAATATCTTTTTCCAAATATTTCCACCAATTTCTTTTCTTCAAAATATGAACCTACATAAAAATATATGAAGATATTTATAAAGAAGATCAAATAAAAAAGATCCATTGTAGGACGGAATGCTAAGAATAAAATAGAGAATAGATAAATAGGATGCCTTGAAAACTTGAATGGGCCTTCGATTACAAACTCCATTTTCTCGTCAAGCTCATTTATGTCATATCTATTTTCCATATATCTCTTAATTTGAGATATCCCAATAAATTCCTGCAAATTGACCTTACTAATTGCCCAAAGTAATCCTAAACTGGAAAAAATTTGGAATACAAAAATCATAATGTCAAACGGGAATTGCAAATCATAAATAATATTGGAAGGTTTTGGGGAAAGTGCAAAAATAAACAAAAAGATTAGAAGTGAAGATATATTATAGAAGAGACGGTAAAAAGCAATTTTATCGCCAATCTTCTCTACCAATAATTTCTTGGTTTTAATAGAAACAAGAAAGGAATGTGAAACAGCAAAAAGAGAAAATAAAAAAGTGATAACTATTATATCAACGATCAAACTTAAATTTCCTTTCGTAGTCTAGCAACAGGAAGCATCATAGATTCTCGATATTTTGCAACAGTTCGTCTGGCAATATTGATTCCTTTTTCATTCAACAACTTTGCAATTTTATCATCACTATAAGGAGATTTCTTGGATTCTCCTCCAATGATATCTTTAATTAATTCTTTGATATGCTTATTAGAAATTTCACTGCCGGAATCTGTAGATAATCCTTCACTAAAAAAATATTTAAGTTCATGAATACCAACAGGACTTTGCACATACTTACCATTAACAACCCTGCTGATAGTTGAAATATCCATTTGTATTTCATCGGCAATGTCTTTGTAGATCATTGGTTTTAATGCTTTTGGTCCAATTTCAAAAAATTCATATTGCTTTTCAAGAATTGCACGCATAATAGAAATCAATGTGTGGCGTCTTTGATTAATTGAAGCGATAAACCATTTTGCAGACTCAAATTTTTCACGCAAAAATTTATGTGCGTCTTTTTGTCTGGGATTGATCTTTCGTTTCCGTTTGTTAGTATTCAGCATTTCCAAATAGGTTTGATTGATAGTAACCGACGGAACGCTTCTATCATTTAAGGTAATAATATAGTTGTCTTCAACTTTTTCAATTGAAAAATCTGGTGTTATTTGGTTTGTTTCTTCAACTTCAATATTCCCTTCACCAGGTTTAGGATTTAATTTATAGATCAGATCAAAAGTTTTTTTAAGCGTTTCATTCGATAAGTCTAATTTTTTTTCAATCACATCAAAACGTTTATTAGAAAAATCCTTGTAGTGCTCTTTAAGTATCTGTTCGGCTAAATATTTATAATAAGGATCAAAATCTGAATCCTTTAACTGTATCAAGAGACATTCTTGTAAATCTCTGCATCCAATTCCAACAGGATCAAAGGTTTGAATTATTTTTAATAGTCTTTCAGCATCATCCATCGAAATCTTAATATGGTCGAATAAATCAAGATCTTCTACAATACTTTCAAGCGATTGAGTAAAATAGCCATCTTCATCCAAGCTATGAATTATCATTTCACCTAGTATTATCAGTTCTTCTGGTTCATTCAATAAGTGAAGCTGGTCTAAAAGACGATCTGTCAGTGAAGCACGATAGGGTGCAATAGGTCTTCCCTTCTCATCATCATCCTTACTCTTATTCATCCTATCTGCATCCAAATCTCCATCATTCATATAATCTTCAATATCATAATCATCAGTGTCAGTGGAAGATTCAAATTCATCTTCGGATGATTCTTTTTGATCATTATCCGTTTGTTCTTGAGATATCTCAACTTCATCAACTAGTTGTTCCTCAAGCAGTGGATTCATCTCAATCTCTGCCTTTATCCTTTGCTCAAGAGCTAATGTATTTAATTGAAGTAATTTCTGATATTGAATTTGCTGAGGTGAAAGTTTTTGTGTTTGAATTAATTTTTGTGAAAAAGAAAGCATAACTTAGTCCTTAAAAGGTTTTATTAACTTATTGTACCACTCGGAACCATACGTTCTGATGAGTCCATCTTTGCAGAATTCAGCAATAGATAAATCAGTCTCTTCACCGAGCTCGAGTGCCGGGGTACATTGTGAATATTGTTCATATTTTAATATATCTCCACCAAAATTATTAACCCTGATAGGGAAAAGATGGCAAGAAATTGGTTTAATAAAATCTGTTTTATCTTCATAATATGCTTTTTCAATAGCACATTTAGCAATTTCATTTTCGTCATAGTAAGCAAAAACACATTCTCTTCTATTTATACTTGAAACCATCAGATCACCATCAACCTCAAACCAAAAATTATTGTTCTCCAAATAATTTTTATGACCATCAGGAAGATATTTGTTTACAATCGGTAATACTGATTCTATTTTTTCTATTTCATTTCCAAGCAATGGAGCACCATAATCACTTTCCATCGTACAACAGGCACCTTTACATTTATTAAGATCACAAGTGAATTTTTTCCTTAATACTTCCTCATTTATGAGAATATTTTCTATATCAATAAAATCTTTTATCATCACTTTTTGGAATAATTTTTGTTAAGATACAAATTTCGAGCCAAAATATGAAGAAGATTTGTATCTTTCGTATCAAATTTTGATTTTGGTTGTAAAAAGTTAAAATTCAAAGCAATTTATCGTTTTTTTTGTCAACCTAATATGACATTTGAAAATAAAACAATACTTATAACTGGAACATCAACCGGTATAGGGAAAGCCATTTCCCAAAAATTACTTCAAAAAAGTTGTAATCTTGTACTAATTGCACGCAGAGATGATTTAATTCAAGAGATTGTTGATAATTCTGAAAATCCATTGGCAAAAGTAAAAATTATTAAGTGTGATGTTAGTAACAAAGATGATGTTCAAATAGCCTATCATGAAGCAATTGCTGAATTCGGAAGAATTGATGCTGCAATCCTAAACTCTGGAGTTGGGAATCATGTTACTGCTGAGACATTTAACTCAAAATATGCTAAAAATACGATGAATATCAATTTTTTAGGTGTTGTTTATTGGGTGGAGCAGTTGCTGCCGGAAATGATGAAGCGTAGAGATGGAATAATTGCACCGGTTTCAAGTCTAGCAGATAATAGAGGACGTTCGGGAAGCGGTTTTTATTGTGAGAGTAAAGCTGCATTATCAATATTTTCTATTGTTTTTTCATAAATTGCAAATCATCTATTCTCAAATTTGCAAATATGAAGACAAAACTTAAAGTTACAGTACTTGTGCTTCTTTTTTTTACAGTACAACTGCTATCTCAACAAATTACAATTAATGGGTATATTCAAAATATTCAAACTGGAGAAAGACTTCAGTATGCAAATATTTTTGAACCGAACATGAGGCTTGGAACAACTTCCAATAATTACGGCTTTTATAGTTTAACTTTACCTCAAACTCAAGATTCAATTTCGATAATTATCTCATACGTAGGCTATGGAACTGAGAAAAGAAAAATTTTACTCACTGAAGATAAATGGCTGACAATAAATTTAACTCCTACAACTCTAATTAGTGAAGAAGTAAAAGTAGTTGCTACGGGTTATGATGCTATTGAAGAGAAATCTCAAATGAGTCAGATAGATATTCCCATTAAGCAAATTGAAACCTTACCTACATTTTTTGGCGAAACCGATGTATTAAAAACAATTCAACTTTTACCTGGAGTACAATCGGGGAGTGAAGGAAATAGTGGTTTATACGTACGAGGCGGAAGTCCGGAACAAAACTTAATTCTATTAGATGGTACACCTGTTTACAATGCTAATCATCTTTTTGGATTCTTCTCCGTATTCAATTCTGATGCGATTAAAAATATTAATCTAACTAAGGGCGGATTCCCAGCCAGATATGGTGGTAGATTATCTTCAGTATTAGAAATAAATCTAAAAGAAGGGAATAACCAAGAATATAAAGGACAAGCAACTATTGGACTTATTTCATCCAAGTTTACTCTTGAGGGTCCAATAATAAAAGGAAAAACATCATTTGTTGTTTCGGCTAGAAGAACTTATTTTGATGTTTTGGCCCGTCCGTTTATGCCTGATAATTCTACTGGTGGATATTATTTTTATGACATTAATGCCAAAGTAAATCATACGTTTTCAAAAGATGATAAAATATTTTTAAGCGTATATACCGGTGATGACCAATTTTATGCTGATGATGAATCATCATATTCTAATTATTCAAGCACAAACAGCTTTTCGCTTGGGTGGGGAAATATTACATCAACGTTCAGATGGAATCATTTGTTTTCACCAAAATTATTCTCAAATGTAAACCTTACTTATAGTAATTTTAACTTTTATGTAGATATTGAAAATAGTTCGCAGACAGATAATGTTTACTCTGAATCTTATAAAATTGGATATTCATCTGGAATAAGAGATTTTAGTGGAAGTATAGATTTTGATTATCTTCCTAATCCAAATCATTATATCAAATTTGGAGGAAAAGTTATTTCGCACAAATTTAATCCGGGAGTTTTTCAATATAATCTTTCCGGAAGTGATATAACAAGCATTGATACTACTATTTCTCCAAACATATTGCACAACAGCATCGAAGCAAATTTATACATTGAAGATGATTACAAATTAACTGATAATTTAAAAGCCAATATTGGTATTCATTCCTCTCTTTTTTCAGTTAAGGACAAATTTTTCTATTCAATTGAACCTCGTATATCAATGCGTTACCTTATTGAAGGATGGGCTCTCAAAACATCTTATGCTTTTATGACACAATATATTCATCTGCTTTCAAATTCTGGAATTGGATTACCAACAGATTTATGGGTGCCAACTACAAAAAAAATTAAGCCGCAAAAAGGACACCAAGCAGCTTTAGGAGTAGCAAGAACCATTAATTTTTATGATGATTTCTACGAATTAAGTTTTGAAGGTTATTATAAAACAATGGATGGATTAATTGAATATCAGGAAGGTGCAGATTTTATTGGTGCTGATACCGATTGGCAAGATAAAGTTGAAATAGGTAGCGGCAGATCATATGGTGTTGAGTTGTTTGTGCAAAAGAAAAGCGGAGCAACAACCGGTTGGTTAGGATATACTTTGTCATGGACAGATCGCCATTTTGACAATCTTAACAATGGAAATAGATTTCCATTTAAATATGATAGAAGACATGATATTTCAATAGCTGTTTCTCATGCAATTTCAGAAAGTTTTGATGTTTCATTGGTTTGGGTGTATGGTACCGGTAATGCAATTACAATGGGTTCAGCAAAGTATAGAGGGTTTAATAGCAATTGGAGTTTTACCGGGTATAGCAATTTGTATGACGGATTCATTTATTATGAAAAAAGAAATGGATTCCGAATGGAAGAATATCACAGATTGGATTTATCGGCAAGTTTCAAATGGGGAGATGAAAACCAACATAAATTGACACTTGGTGTTTATAATATGTATTCCAGAAAAAATCCTTTCTTCTATTACTTTGATTATGATTATGAAAGTAACAAAGAAGTGATGAAGAAAGTAAGTCTTTTTCCAATTTTACCGGCAATTAGTTACAGTTATAAATTTTAAGAGAATATAGAATGAAAAATATTAGATATATAATTTTTATAATATCAGTTGTAGTTACATACTCTTGCGAAACAATTGTTAATGTTGATTTGCCTGAACACGATCCTTTAATTGTAGTTAACAGCATAGGAAATCCAAGTAATGATTGGGAAATGGATGTTTCTTTGAGCAAAGGGCTTTTAGAGGAAACAGAAATTCAAACGGTAGAAAATGCAATAATTGAAATTACAGAGGATGGCATCATAATGCCTGAGTTTATATTCAAAAATAATAAATATACTGCACCTAATTTTAAACCTAAACCAAATGCTTTATATGAATTACAAGTTGATGTTGATGGGTACGAAACTGTAACCTCTAACTGTATTATTGTTGAACCGGTAATCATTGAAAATGTTACAACAGAAGAAAAGCAAGGTGAATATGAAAAAATACTTGATATAACTATTACTTTTACTGACCATCCAAATCAAGAAAATTATTATAGTATTAGTATGATTGATTCTAAAGGAAATTACCCAGTTTGGTTTTCAAGTAATGATATTCTGCTTGGACGGAAAAAAGGTTTAATGGAAGATGATAATACTTTTGAAGGTGATTTAGCATTATTTGATGATTTAATTTTAGATGGCAAGAGTTATTCGTTAAAAATAAGTGTCGATTACTATGACCCAAGTACAAGTTTTATAGTTGTGCTATCTACACTAAACAAAGATTACTATAAATATCTCCAAACAAGTAAAGCACAATTTGAAGATAAGGATAATCCTTTTGCCGAAGCAGTAATAATTCATAATAACATTAAAAAAGGACTTGGAATTTTTGCCGGATATAGTTCATCTAAATATGAAATAAAATAGTTATACTTTAAATAATATGAATATAACAACTGGATTTAACGAATGAAGTTTGAAAATAAAACAATTTTAATTACCGGGGCATCAACCGGTATTGGGAAAGCAATATCACAAAAATTACTTCAGAAAAACTGTAATCTTGTACTAATTGCACGAAGAGATGAACTAATAACTGAATTTGTCAATAATTCTAAAGATCTATCTGCAAATGTCAAAATCATTAAATCCGATGTTAGTAATAAAGAAGATGTTCAAAGAGCATATGATTCAGCAATTGAAGCGTTTGGAAGAATTGATGTTGCAATCCTAAACTCTGGAGTTGGGAATAATGTAACAGCTGAGACATTCAAGTCAGAATATGCTGAAAATACGATGAATATCAATTTTTTAGGAGTCGTTTATTGGGTGGAGCAGTTGCTGCCGGAAATGATGAAACGTAGAGATGGAATAATTGCACCGGTTTCGAGTCTTGCAGATAATAGAGGTTATTCAGGCAGCGGTTTTTATAGTGCAAGCAAAGCTGCATTATCAATTTTTTCAGAGGGTTTAAGTGTTGATCTGAAAAAGTATGGAATAAAAATACTGACGATCAAACCTGGTTTTGTAAAAACACCGATGACAAGTAAAAATGGATTTAAAATGCCATTTCTTATGTCGGCAGATAAATCAGCTGATTATATAATTAAAGGAATTGAAAAAGAAAAAAGTACCATTCAGTTTCCGCTACCAACAGTTTTAGGGGCAAAACTAATTGGATTAATACCTTCTTGGTTATATAGATTAATTGCAAACTAAGAAATTAAGAATGGTTAATTTTCGTTGTTGCTAAAAATTTTCTACTAAAATGGGAATCATATCTTTTTTTGTAATTTCTCTTTTCAGAAAAGGACTAATTTTGTTATTTTTGGCAATTCATTTAAAAGATTGAGAGTGCTTATGTTTAAATCGATTGTCATGGTTAAACAAGTTCCCGATACTGCGAACATCACAGGAAAAGTAATGAAAGATGATGGAACTGTTAACCGCTCTATGCTGCCCGCTATTTTTAATCATGAAGATAAAGAAGCCTTAGAATTAGCACTTCAGGTAAAAGAACAATACGGAGGTACTGTAAGTGTAATAACAATGGGACCGCCACGTGCATCAGATATGCTGAAAGAATGTTACTACATGGGAGCAGATAACGCATACTTAATTAGTGATAGAAAATTTGCTGGCTCTGATACACTTGCGACATCTTATGTTTTGAGTGAAGCAATTAAACATATAGGAAAGTTTGATTTTGTTTTTGCTGGACGTCAAGCAATAGATGGAGATACTGCACAAGTAGGCCCACAGACAGCAGAAAAATTAAATCTGTCTCAAGTAACTTATGTTGAAGAGATTGAAAAAATTGAAAATAATGTTGCACGTATTAAAAGAAAAATTGATGGTGGCCAGGAGATAGTTGATGCTGAATTACCACTCCTTTTAACTGTGGTTAAAGGTGCACAAGATCCTCGTCCATTTTCTGCAAAGAAAATAATGGTTTATAAGAACGCAAAAACTTTACTAGATCTTGAAAAAATTGCAAACGAAAATTCATTACTCTATTTGGATGAGTTAATACAAGAGCATAAAGATAAAAATTTATATATTGAAACTCTTTCTACAACTGATTTATCCAACATTGACGAAACACGAATTGGACTTCATGGTTCTCCCACAAAAGTTCACAAAGTTGAATCTGTTGTCCTCTCCGGTGGAGATGCTGTAAAAATTGAACCAACCAAAGAAGGTATTGGTTCGTTAATTGATGAATTGTTGAATGATCACATTTTAGGGTAATGAATATGAAAAGTGTTACAAAAGAAGTTTGGGTATTTATTGAGCAGCATGATGGTAAAGCTGCCGATGTATCGCTCGAATTATTAAGCAAAGGGAGAAAACTTGCTAATAGATTAAATGGAGTTCTTAAAGCTGTTGTACTTGGTCACAATGTAAAAGCTGTTGCTGAAGTAACATTCAAATATGGTGCTGATTCAGCAATCTTAGTTGATAATCCAACGCTTGAAAAATATCGCCCATTACCTTACAGCAAGACTTTGAATAAACTTGTTAATGAGCGTCAGCCAAGAATAATGCTATTTGGTGCATCTATTATTGGTCGAGGTTTAGCTCCACGTGTTGCATCGAATACAGTAAGCGGTTTAACAGCCGATTGTACCGATCTTCAAATCTCAAATGTTACATATCTTAAAAAGGATTATGAAGATCTACTGCTTCAGATTCGTCCAGCATTTGGTGGAAATATAATTGCAACGATCATTACTCCGGATAATCCAGTTCAAATGGCAACTGTGCGCGAAGGTGTTATGGAAATGCATGAAGTTGATGATCCTAAGCCTATAAGTATTGAAAAAATTAAATTTAAATCTGATAGAGTTGATGACTTGGTAAAAATCGTTGAACAATATAGAGAAGAAAGCAAAGTTAACTTAAAAGGTTCTCAAATAATTGTTGCTGGTGGATATGGATTGGGAACCAAAGACAATTTTAAGTTAGTTCACGATCTTGCTGAAGCTGTTGGTGGTGAAGTTGCTGGAAGTAGAGCTGCTGTTGATGCTGGTTTTGTTGATCATGACAGACAAGTAGGACAAACCGGCGTTACTGTTCGTCCAAAACTTATTTTCTCCATTGGTATTTCTGGAGCAATTCAACATAGAGCTGGAATGCAAGAAGCAAATAAAATTATTGCAATTAACCCAGATCCAGAGGCACCAATATTTGAAATTGCTCACTATAGTATTGTTGGGAAAGCAGAAGAAGTAATCCCAAATTTTATTGATTTATACAAACACAAATTGAAGTAGAGGAACAGATGCCTAATTTTTTTACAGAGAATGAAGACTTAAAATTTCATTTTAATAGATTTGATTTGCGTGAAATACTTGAAATTGCTGAAGATAATTATGAGCAGAAAAAAGAATTTGATTACGCTCCAGAGAATTATGAAGATGCAATGATTAACTTGGAAAAAGTTCTTGAATTAACTGGCGATATTTCTGGTAATAAAATAGCTGAGCGTGCTGCAAGTGTTGATGAAGAAGGAGCTCACTTCGAAAATGGGAAAGTTACCTATGCTAAAGGAACAATTGAAAATATAAAAGATGTTGCTAAGGCTGATTTATGTGGTATGGTTCTTCCACGTAAATATGGAGGATTAAATGTTCCTATTACTATTTATATGGCTACTGCTGAAATTATGGCTCGTGCAGATGGTTCTTTCGTCAATATTTTTGGATTGCAGGATATTGCTGACATCATTAAAAAATTTGGGACTGAAGAACAGAGGGCTAAGTATATTCCAAAGTTTTCTACCGGAGAACACACTGGTGCAATGGCTTTAACCGAACCAGACGCTGGTTCCGATTTACAAGCTTGTAAACTTAAAGCATACCAAGATGAAGATGGTCAATGGAGATTAAAAGGGATGAAACGCTTTATCACCAATGGTAATGGGGATGTTCATTTAGTCCTTTCTAGAACTGAATCTGGTACCAAGGACGGACGTGGTTTAAGTATGCTTGCCTGTTATAATGACGAAACAGTTGTTGTTCGCAGAATTGAAAATAAGCTAGGGATTCATGGCTCTCCAACTTGTGAATTACAATTCAATGATACTCCAGCTGAACTTATTGGTAAACGACGGTTTGGATTAATAAAATATACAATTGATTTAATGTTTCGTGCAAGACTGGGTGTAGCTGCGCAAGCTGTGGGAATATCGCAAGCAGCTTATGAAGAGGCATTAAAATATGCAAAAGAACGTGAGCAGTTCGGGAAAGCAATTTACGAAATACCAGCAGTTAAAAACATATTGCTTGATATGCGTGTGCAATTAGAGACTGGCCGTTCTATTCTTTATGACGTTGCTAAATTAGTTGATATCAAAGAGAAATTAGAGGGTAAACTTGAAGAATTAAAGGCAGCTGGTGAACCTTTCAAAGACATAAATGATAGATTAAAGGAGTTAACAAAAGTGGCAAATCTTCTAACTCCAATTTTAAAATATATTACTACAGAGGCATCGAACAAAATCACATACGATTCAATTCAAATCCACGGTGGAACTGGATATATGAAAGAATTTCCAGTTGAGCGCCTTGCTCGCGATGCACGTATTACTAACATTTACGAAGGAACTTCGCAATTACAAATTGTTGCCTCAATTGGTGGAGTAATAAACGATATCTTAAAAGATGATTTTGACAAAAAAGCTGCTAAAACATATTCTGGTGGATTAGAAAGACTTAACGGTCTTCTAAAGGAAATTCGTGAAATATTTTATGAATCGTTAGAATATGTTATCGATAAAAATGATGACATATTCCAAGATGTTGCAGCTAAAGATCTGGTTGAGCTTTATAGCTACATTTATACCGGTTATCTTGTCTTAGAAGAGGCTGAAGAAGAACCACGCAAGAAGTTTATCGCAAACCGTTACATTGTCACTTCACTTGCAAATGCAAAGAAAAATGCAGAGTCAATTAAGAATGAACTTTTCAATGATCTTCTCCATGCTGATGAGATTTTGATCTAAGGTAATATAAACATATTTCTCAATACGAATATTATTTAATCTATAGTTTACCCCGTTTCCTTTTAGCGGGGTAATTTGTATATCGTAGTTTT
>JBDLIN010000078.1:0-15203 GCA_039714835.1 Bacteroidota bacterium
ATTTAGATTTACTTAAAAAGTGTTTTTCGGATTAAAATGTATTAGATAATCTCTATTCAAGCATTCCTATAAATTTTACCAAGAGAATATTTAACCCCGAAGGGATTAGTTTTTTACTCTCATTTATTAACTACGAAGTAGTTAAAATTTTAATAACTATGGATGAAATCCATAGTTAGAAAATAAAATTAAAATCATCAACCCTAAAAGGGTTGAAATAAAACTTGAATAACGGCAAAATGCTTAAATCAGAATAAGATTACTAGAAATTAGTATGCTATGAAATCCAATAACTCTCTAATATCCTACTTCAACTCAACTATCATCTCTATTTCTACAGGTGCATTCATTGGAAGTTCGTTTACACCAACAGCACTTCGTACATGTTTACCCTCTTCACCAAAAATTTTCACTAAGAATTCTGAGGCCCCATTCGCAATTATTGGCTGAGCAGTAAATCCTTCAGAACTGTTTACAAAAACAGTAAGTTTTACAATTCTTTTAATTTCATCCAAATTCCCAATTTCTGATTTAATTACACTTAGACAATTTAAAGCACAGATTTCAGCTGCTTTTGTCCCAATTTCATCAGATACATCAGAACCTAATTTCCCTTCTGCAATCAATTTACCTTCAACCAATGGTAATTGACCTGCTGTAATAACAAGTTTATTAACTCTAATCACAGGAATATATGCTGCTAAAGGTTCTGGCGCTTCCGGTACTGTGTAACCAAGTTCATTTATTCTTTCTTCAATCATTTTATACTCCTATTCATTCTTTTCAATGTAATAAAGTTATGAAAAAAGTATTATGTTTGGAAATATTAAAAAACTAAGAAAGTATGGCAATATGAGTGTAGAAAATTTGACTGGGGAAAAATTTCAAGATCTAATGAATATAATGAGAAGACTTAGAAATGAATGCTCATGGGATAGTATTCAAACTCATGATTCAATAAAAGCAGCAACTCTTGAGGAAGCTTACGAGGTAGTTGAGACGATTGACGAAAAAAGATACAGTGAATTAAAAGATGAACTTGGTGATCTGCTGCTTCATATCATTTTTCATTCTGTAATAGCTGAAGATGCAAAAAACTTTATAGTTGATGATGTAATTGATTCAATTAGTGAAAAACTAATTCGGCGTCATCCGCATGTGTTTGGAGAGGTAAAAGTTAATAATAATGATGATATTACCCGCAACTGGGAGACTATAAAACTTTCCGAGAAAGGAAGAGAATCGGTATTAGAAGGTATTCCCAAACGATTACCTGAAATACATAAAGCATTTCGTTTGCAGGAAAAAGCTGCAAAAGTTGGCTTTGATTGGGAAAAGAAAGAAGAAGTTTGGTTAAAAGTTGAAGAAGAGATTAACGAAATGCAGGAAGCGGAATCAGAAAATGATCTAGATAAATTAGAAGAAGAAATGGGTGATCTCTTCTTTTCTCTAGTCAACTATTCCCGTTTTATTGGAATAAATCCGGCAAATGCTCTTCGAAAAACAAATGAGAAATTTGTTAGACGGTTTCAATATATTGAGGAACAATTAGGAAAAGAGAACAAGAAAATTTATGATGCTACTTTGCCGGAAATGGACAAGTATTGGGAAGAAAGTAAAGATAAATTCTAATGGTTATTGTTATTATTGAATTTATCATATGCATCAATGATGTCTTTAACAAGTTTATGCCTAACAACATCATCACGATTAAAATAAATAAAATCTACTCCATCAACATTATTTAGAATTTCTTGAACTTGAATTAAACCACTTGAATTTTTTGTAGGTAGATCAACTTGAGTTATATCACCAGTGATAATAGCCTTGGAATTTGGGCCTAATCTTGTTAGAAACATCTTCATTTGTAATGCAGTTGAATTTTGGGCTTCATCAAGAATTACATAAGCATTATTTAATGTTCGTCCTCTCATAAAGGCAAGTGGTACAATTTCCACAGTCCCATTTTCAAGGTAGTTACGCATTTGTTCTGAAGGGAGCATATCCTGCAGTGCATCGTACAATGGTCTCAAATAGGGATCAATTTTCTCCTTGAAATCTCCTGGTAGGAATCCTAAACTTTCCCCCGCTTCTACTGCAGGTCTTGCTAACACAATTCTCTGAACCAATCCTTTTTTCAATGCTGCAACAGCAAAAGCTACAGCGAGATAAGTTTTGCCCGTTCCTGCTGGTCCGATTGCAAAGCAAATATCATTCTTTTTGATGCTCTCGAAATATTTTATTTGTGTAGGAGTTTTTGCCTTTATAACATCTCGTTTAGAGTAAAGAATTATATTTTCATATTCATCATCATTAATAATCTCTTTACCCGATTTAGTCAAATCAATAATGGTGATCACATCTGATTGATTAAGTTGATCAGTAGTATTCAAGACATAAATCATTTCCTTAAATACTTTTTCAACTATAGCAATCTCCTTGCTATCTCCTTTCAAATATATGTTCTCACCTCTAACAGTTACCGAAGTATTAAACTTTTCTTCAATTGGGTTAAGATTAGAATCATTATACCCCAGAAGGGATTGGATATCTACATTTTCAATTTTTAGTGTTTTTTCAAGTTGCGTAACTAACCTCCTATGTAAATAAAAAAGGTTGTCTCAACACTAAGTTGAGACAACCATAAATTTGAAGTAAAAACTTCACCACAAAAAGCTACCAACAAATTTTATTGAGTTGGAGGAGCTGGTTTGTAATTAACTCTTGCTTTTTCGTATTTAGCTTGTTCATCGTCTGTTAACACAGGGATCTTAAATACTTGTTTAGGATAAATAAGATCAGGATCTTTAATTTGATCTCTATTGGCTTTGTAAATTACTGGCCATGCAAAACCATTACCATAGAATTCATCCTTTTTAGCTATTTTCCAAAGATAATCACCTTTTACAACTGTGTAATCAACTTCTTTAGGAGCTTCTTCCCATGCATCCAACATTCCTTGCAATTGTTTGCAAACCTTGTCGTTGAATTCAGGTAAAGCACTGATCTTATTAGCTTTGAGGTTATCTAAAGCAACTTGTTTATCATCTTTAGGAGATTCTTTCCTTTGAATTTGTCCTTCTAACTGTGCTACTTCTTTTCTGTAACGAGCAACATCTGCTTCAGTAGCACCTACTAATGCATATTTTTCATTGATACAATCTTCAACTGCTTGCATTGAAGCTTGCTTTTTCTTTAACTCATCAGTAGAGGTCTTTAGTTCATTGAGTTCTTTGGTCAATGCTACACGCTCTTCTGTAAGTCTGTTCATTTCTTCTTGCCATTCTTCTTCAGTCATTTCTTTTTCTTCTTCTTCTTGAGCAATTACGCTAACAGAGAAGAAAAGTAATAAACTTAAGATCATTGCTATTAACTTATAACTTTTCATTTATTCCTCCGTTATTTTAATTAGTTTTTTTAGCTAAGTTAGCTTCTGTTTCAGCTTTTTCTTTAGCGCATTGTTCAAGTTTTGCATTTTGCTCAGCAATTTCTCTTTCTAGTTTAGTTTTCTCACTTTTTAATGAGTTAACTTCTTTTTCAAGAGATTTCACTTCAGCACTTAATGCATTTAGATTTGCCATTTCTTCCTCACTGACTCCTCCACATCCTACGAAGCCAACCATTCCGGTTAACATCAAGGCAGCAATAGTAGTTGTCAATGCTTTTTTTGCTTTTTGCATCGGATTCCTCCTATGATAGTGATTGTAATTAGTTAAATGATTTTGCTATACCCTACAAGTTAAAAAAAAGTTTAGCAATAATCCTATTATTTTTAAATAATTTTTTTATCTACAAAACTTGTATAATTATTCCCTGCTATTATTATATGGTCAAAGACACTAATTTCCAAAATTTTCCCAGCTTCCACCAACCTTTTTGTAACTTGAATGTCTTCATTACTGGGTGTAATATTACCACTTGGATGATTATGTAACAATATAATATTGGCAGAATTGTTTTCAATAGCTACTTTAAAGACCTCCCTAGCATGGACAATACTGCTATTTAAACTCCCAACTGAAATAACTTCGTAACGAATTATTTTATTTGCTGAGTTAAGACATATAACGACAAATTTTTCCTTGATTTCATCACGAAATAGTGGGCCAAAAATCTCTGCTATATCTGCTGGAGAGTTTATCTTTTTATCCGAATACCATTTACTTTGCGATTCAACTCTTCTGCTTATTTCAAATGCTGCTGCTAATGTTGCAGCTTTATCTTTACCAATTCCATTGTTCTTTTTTAATGTTTCAATTGACTGAAGTGCTAAAGCTGAGAGATTTGAATATTTCTGAACTAATGTTTGAGAAACCTCTATAACGGAGATACCTTTTACTCCGGTCCTAAGTAAAATTGCCACTAGTTCAGCATCTGTCAGACTCTGAGTACCTCGAAGAAGCAATTTTTCTCTTGGTCGGTCATCTACTGGAATATCTTTTACTTTTATTGCGCCCTCCTAAAATAATTTTGCTGCTAGCAAAGTTTCAGCCCTTCAATAGCATCTGGTAATTCAGGATGAATTTTTAATGCTTCCTCAAAATAATTTTTTGCATTATCAGTTTTATTATTCTTTAAATAGGAATGTCCAAGCATAGCCAATAACTCTGCAGAAGATAAAGAATTGTCAACCGATTCCTTCATGTTAGATTCTGCTTTTGTGAGTTCACCCAGCATCAGTAGTATTCTTATCTGTAAGTGTCTCCATTCAATAACAGTTGGGTCCATTTTGATTGCTTTTCTTATCGATTCACCAGCATGATAATACATTTCCTTATTGTAATAAATTTCTGCTTCAATTTTGTAAGCTTCAGGATTACTATTTGATGATTCAATAGACTCTCTTACATTTTCTAATGCTTCATCAAACTCTGAATAAATCATGTGTGTTTTAGCGAGATAAAGAAAAATACTTGGAATATATTCAGATGAGGAATATTGTGAAACAAAATTCTTAAAAAACAAATGAGCAATTTCAAACTGTTTATTATGGAAGTATAGAAGCCCACGAATGTAATCAATGTTTTCATCACTAATATGTTGATACTTATCAATGAAATTTAGTGCTTCCTTAAACATCGATTTTCGAAACATATAAAAACTCACTAATCTGATTACTTCCTCATCATCTTTATTTCCTTCTAAATAATCAAAGAAGAGTTTTAATGCTGATTCACTTTTTCCAAACTGATCATATATATCAGCAAGTTTAATAGTGGCTGTCCTAACAGCATCTTTTTCATTAAGTAATTTTTTGTAGATCTGGATTGCAGCAAGATGATTTCCTTCACTAACAAATAAAGAAGCTTTCTTTAAATTAGACTCGATATGTAAATTATTCGTTATTCCCACTCAATAGTTGATGGAGGTTTAGAACTTATATCGTAAACCACTCTATTTATACCAGGTACATTTCTTATAATTTTATTTGAAACAGTTTCTAAAACTTCCGGCTGAAATGCATACCAATCTGCAGTCATTCCATCAACAGAAGTAACTGCTCTCAATGCTAAAACATTTTCATATGTTCTAGAATCCCCCATTACTCCAACCGATTGCACAGGCAATAATACAGCAAATGCCTGCCATATCTGATCATATATATTAAAATTCCTTAATTCATCAATAAATATTTGATCAGCTTCCCGTAAAATTTCTAACTTCTCTTCAGTTATATCACTAATAATTCTTACTGCAAGTCCCGGTCCTGGGAAAGGATGCCTTCCAATAAATTCTTCGGGTAAACCAAGTTCTCTACCAATTGCTCTAACTTCATCTTTAAATAGTTCACGGAATGGCTCAATGAGCTTTAAATTCATTTTCTCAGGTAGTCCGCCCACATTATGGTGAGTTTTAATTGTAACTGACTGTCCCTTTACCGGCACTGATTCAATTACGTCAGGATATAAAGTCCCCTGAACTAAAAAACCTACTTCACCGATTTTTTTACTTTCCTCTTCAAATACCTCAATGAAAGTATTTCCTATAATTTTCCTTTTTTGTTCCGGATCAATTACTCCATGCAATTTCGTCAGAAACTGATCTGAAGCATCGACATGAATTAAATTTAGATTATAACTTTCTTGAAACATTTGGATAATATTATCGCTCTCATTTTTCCTCATTAATCCATTATCAATATGAACACAAATGAGGTTTTCACCGATAGCTTCATGCATTAAAACTGCAGCAACTGATGAATCGACACCACCACTAAGAGCACAAATTACTTTTGAATCACCTACTTTATCTTGAATTTCAGCAATTGACGATTTTATAAAATTTGCAGAGGTCCAATTCCCTTTGCATTCACAAATATCAAACAGAAAATTGTCTATGATCTTTTTTCCATATTCAGTGTGAATTACTTCCGGATGAAATTGAAGTCCGTAAATTTTTCTTTCTTCATTTGATACAACACAAATGGGCGTGTTATCGGTTTCAGCATCAATTGAAAATCCACCAGGCAAATCGGATATTAGATCGCCATGACTCATCCATACAACGGAATTATTTTCAACACCATTCAGAATAGTTGATTCTTTTTGAATAATGATATTTGCTTTACCATACTCCCTATCCTCAGCTGGCATAACATCACCACCAAATGTATTTGCTATTATCTGCAAACCATAGCAAATCCCAATTATCGGAATCCCTAATTCGAAAATCTCTTTATCAACTTTGGGAGCATTTTCATCATAGACACTCATTGGTCCACCGGAAAGAATTATTCCAGTTGGATTCAACGATTTAATTTCATCTAATGAAAATGAATGGGGATGTATTTCAGAATAAACTTTTGCTTCTCTAATTCTTCTTGCAATTAATTGAGTGTACTGCGATCCAAAATCGAGAATTAATATTAGTTCTTTGTGTGTCATAAAACTATAAAATTAAAGTTAACGTGTAATAAGAGATAAACAAAGTGAATATGTTAAACACCAATCTGCTTCTTATACTCTTCAGTAGTAAGTAAGTTATCCACTTGTGTTTGATCAGATATATTAACTTTAATTAACCATCCCTCTCCATATGGATCTGTATTAGCTAATTCCGGTTCATCTTCTAAACGCTCATTTATTTCAGTAACTTCACCTGAAATCGGAGCGTAAAGATCACTCACTGTTTTTACTGCTTCAATTGAACCAAATGTCTCATTTGCAACAATTTCGCTTAAATCTGAATCGATATCAATATATACTATATCACCTAGCTCACTTTGAGCATAATCACTAATCCCAATAATTGCACTATTACCTTCTAACCTTACCCATTCGTGATCCTTTGAAAATTTAATCCCTTCCGGAACGTTCATTCTTACCTCGCTTAATTATCTAGTAATTTTTCAATAGAATTTGTATCGTAATCACTTTTTATAAAGTGTTCATTTTCTAAAACTTTTTGATGAAATGGTATTGTGGTTTTAACGCCTTCAATAGTAAATTCTTCAAATGCTCGTTTTGCTCTTGCAATAGCATGCTCACGGTCAACACCCCAAACAATAAGTTTAGCCACCAATGAATCATAATAAGGTGGAATAACATAATCGTTGTAAATGTGCGAATCTACACGAACTCCGAAACCTCCTGGGAAATGAAGATATGTAATTTTACCTGGTGAGGGACGAAAATCATTTTCAGGATCTTCAGCATTAATTCTGAATTCAAAACTATGTCCGTTCATTGTTGAAGGAAGATCTTGGACCTCCTTTCCAGCAGCAACTAAAATCTGCTGTTTAATAAGGTCAACATTGTTCACCATTTCAGTAACTGGATGTTCAACCTGGATTCGTGTATTCATTTCTATGAAATAGAATTTTTGATCCTTATCTACAAGAAATTCAATTGTACCAGCACCTTCGTAGTTTACAGCTTTTGCACCGCTAATTGCAGCCTCTGACATCTGGTCTCTTACTTCTTCAGAAATAACTGGAGATGGTGATTCTTCAATCAACTTCTGATGTCTCCGCTGTATTGAACAATCCCTTTCTCCATAAGAATAGACATTACCATGTCGATCACCCATAATTTGAATTTCAACGTGGCGAGGACTTTCAATAAATTTTTCAATATATAAATCAGCATTCCCAAATCCAACATTAGCCTCATTACTGGCTGTTTGAAATGCAGTTTCAACTTCATCCTCACTCCACACAATTCTCATACCTTTTCCACCACCACCGGCAGAGGCTTTTAGGATAGCTGGGAAACCAATTTCAATAGCAATTTTTTTAGCTTCTTCAATTGTACTTACAACACCATCACTTCCTGGCACGACGGGAACACCAACATTTTTCATGGTAGTTTTTGCGAACGCTTTATCACCCATTTTTCGAATCATGTCTGGTGATGGCCCGATGAATTTAATATCCATCTCTTCACATATTTGAGAAAACTCAGCATTCTCTGCTAAGAATCCATAACCTGGGTGTATTGCGTCTGCACCTGTTACTTCAGCAGCAGCAATAATACTCGTTACTTTTAGATAACTTTCTTGGCTGCTTGCCGGGCCAATACAAACCGCTTCATCAGCAAATACTACGTGTGCAGCTTCTTCATCAGCTTCAGAATAGACAGCAACGGTAGGTATACCAAGCTCTTTACAGGTACGGATAATTCTAAGGGCAATTTCCCCTCTATTGGCAATAAGAATTTTATTAAACAAGTGATCCTCTATTAAATTTCCGTGATCAATTTTTTTCAACTAAAAATAGAGGTTGATTATACTCAACCGGTGTAGCATTCTCAACCAGAATCTTAACAATTTTACCATCAACATCAGATTCAATTTCATTCATTAGTTTCATAGCTTCTATTATGCACAAAACGGAACCAACTGAAACAGTATCTCCTACTTGAACATATGAATCTGCATCAGGAGCTGGTGCACGATAGAAGGTACCAACTATTGGAGAACGTACTTCATGATAATTATCATTTAATTCTTCCGCTTTTGCAGTTTGCACGGGTTGTTCAGATACAACCGACTGTTCAGCAGTTTGTACAGAAACTGGATTTGATGGTTGAGAAATTACAGTATTCATTAGCTGTTTACTGTTTTTAGAGATCTTTATTTTTAGATCCCCTTCTTGAACCGAAAATTCGGTTATATCACTTTGTTCAACAACTTTCACAAGTCGTTTTAGTAGATTAATATCCATGTCACTCTTAATTTAGTTTTTAACTCTTTCTACGTATTCACCTCTTCGGGTATCAACTTTTAGAACATCACCGACATTCACAAAAAGTGGGACATTTATGTTAGCACCTGTTTCTAAAGTAGCAGGTTTCATAACGTTTGTTGCTGTATCTCCTTTAAAACCTGGTTCTGTTTCTGTTACTTCAAGAATTACAAAAACCGGAATTTCTGCAGTCACAATATTATCATTATCATCCAGAAGTAATTCTACTTCCTCACTTTCTTTTAAGAACTTATCTTTACTATCAAAATGATCTTTTTGAATGTTCAATTGATCGTAAGTTTCATTATCCATAAGAACCAACTGATCACCATCCCTATATAGAAATTGATATTTTTTCCTTTCAACACGAACAACATCTATTGATTCTCCAGAACGAAAAGTATTATCAAGTACTCGTCCGGTTTGAAGATTTTTTACTTTTGTTCTAACGAAAGCACCACCCTTACCTGGTTTCACATGCTGGAATTCAATGATGGTATAAAGACCACCCTTAAATTTTATAATTAATCCGTTTCTAAAATCTGATGTATCTGCCATAATTCCTTTAACTACTTTTTGTTTGAATTAAAATATAGTTACCTGTTTATCGAAAATCAAGAAAATGACTTAACCCTTAACTTGAGCTAAGTATCTATCCACTTCTCTTGCTGCTAATGATGTTTGATATTCATTTTTAATCTTTTCAAATGATACTTTAGCATTTTCTAGATCATTTATCTTAAGAAAATTAATACCTGCTTTGAGTAAATATTCCGCATTCGAAGGATTAAACTTATTCACGTTTGCTGCTTTTGAATAAAACTCAGCAGCAGATTCAAGTTCTGCTTTAGCACTGTAAACATTAGCTTTGCCTGCCAAAGCGCTAGCAATCATTAAATCATTACTTCCCGAATATTCATCGTAAGCTTCCATTGCCTGATCATATTGTCCCAAGAAATAATATGAATTCGCTAAATATATTCTTGCCAATTCACCTTGTTCGGATCCACCATATTCGTCAACAATTTTCACTAATCCTAAATCCTTTGTTCCCGGTTTTCCATCCACGGCTTGCTGATATAAACCAGAATCATAATTGGAAATCACTCTGTTTAATTCAATAGAAGCAAGCATATTATTGCTTTCTATTTTATTTGTATAAAGAACAATTGCTACAATTATAACAGCAATTACACCAACAACTGCGTAAATTATATTCTGATTACCTTCATAAAAACTTTTTGCTTCATAAAAAGTAGTTACAAGTTTATCTTCTTTGATCTCTTTTTTTGATAATTTTTTCTTTTTTGCTAACACATCTTCTCCTAAATAATAAAAGTTTTAATATAATTTATAAATTTAATAAAAATTAACGCTCAATTCTAATATGATTTGAGTAAATCCAAGCTTTTCCATCCAAGTAAACCTCGATACGATATGCACCGGGTATTTGTATCCTGAATTCAGCATCAACGTTTTCAATTTCATCAACCTTTCGACCATTTCTAATAAGTCTGATACTCCCGCTCATATTAGGCAAAATTGCTCTTAGACGAATATTTTTATCAAACTTTACTAACTCTCCCATGTGATATATCTTCTTCGAATCTTGTGCAAAAAATCTAAATCCTTTCGCATCTCCATGATAATAATTTGAAAAGAAGCATTTTCCCATTTCTATTGATTTTAATAATAATTTTTTATCACCATCAAATTCATTTTTCTTTTTACTACATCGAAATCTTTTGTCTGTAAGAATATGGGTTCTAATTGACTTGAATAAAACCTTGTATGGGAAAACTTCAACTTCAAAAAATCCGAGTAAATTGAACTTATGTGCATGAGCATCTACTCCACCGATACCAACTACTCTTCTCTTTTGATTTAGTTCATCCCAAACTTTTAAAGTTTTCTTTGAGGGAGCAATAATTGTTTTTAATGGGTGGACAAAAGAATTATACTTATTCTGCTCAGTTAATCCTTCCATCCATTCGGACATGTGATTCCATATTTCAATACCTGTGAAATCATCAATTTTCCATTCTGTCCATGGATAAGGTGGATGTTCTTTCATAGAAGAACGTTCTTCATGAGGGTGAGCAATAAAACCTATACCACCAGCTTCATTAACCTTTTTTACATAATCTTTTGCCGGTATTCGAGTTGAAAAAGTTTTATCAATACCTAATGCCAAATAGTGATTTTTATTTTTCTTATCATTTATTTCTGAGCCCACTATCAGTGCAGTTTTTCCATACCACCCCTCCTTACCTTCATCCTTGGCCCGGAGAGTATTATGGTCGGTGAGAATTATGTAATCCAAACCAACTTCTTTGGCAAAGCCAACGATTTCTTCAACTGTTCCCGATCCATCAGAAAAAGTTGAATGAATATGTATTGCACCAACGTATTCTACCATAATCTAATTATAGTGTTAGATTTCGTTAAGCGTTACGTACTTTGTAGTATGAGGTTTAATAATATCTGAAAGTTTATTCATAAGAATATCAACTCTTTCGTCCGGATCATCATCAAAACTATCATACGCTTCTTCACTTTCGAATGAATAGACCTCTTCATACTGGTTTTTTTTACTTTTAACTTTGTAGACTTTATAAGCCTCAAGACCTTCAGCCTTAACAACATTTTGAAGTTCTCGGATTACATCAAAATAATCTTCGAGTTTATCTTCAAGAACTTCATACCTGATTGAAAATATTACTTTACCCATGTTTTCCTTTACTATTATATTTTAATTTTTCCTTTAAAAACAATTTTTGCTGGCCCGGTTAAAGAGACATTCTCGATTTCATTAGTCGGCGAAACATTGAAATCAACCATTAACAATTCGTTACTTTTAGTTCTTAATGTTATCGGGGCCGAACCTTCACCAGAAAGCACGGAAGTTAACGCTGATGCAACAGCACCAGTTCCGCATGCTAATGTCTCCTGCTCAACACCTCTTTCATACGTCCTGATTTTAATTATTTCCTTTTCATGTTGAATAAAATTTACATTTGTACCAAGTGGCGCGAATTGATCACTATACCTAATTGCTCTTCCATATTTCTCTACAGGAAATTGCTCAATATCTTGCAAATCTTCTGAATCAAAACTTTGCTTTGCAAGATCAATTATTACATGATGAGCACCATTATCTATAAATGCGGCATTAAAGGATTTGCCTAATATATTTACTACAATATTTTCTTTTATCTGACTTGGAGGATTAAGATCAAATTTAATTGTATTCTTGTCAATTACATTACCAGAAAATCTCTCTGATTGAAAAACAAATTTTGTTTGTGAATCTTTTATTCTTCCTGTATGTTCGGCATACTTAATAATGCATCTTGCACCATTACCACATAGCATACCAGACGTACCATCAGAATTAAAATATTTCATCTGAAAATCTGTTTCTAAATCGTCAGAAATAACTAAAAGACCATCAGCACCTATTCCGAATCTTCTGTCACACAACTTTTTAATTAAAGAGGGTGAAATTGATATGTCTGAATTTAATTCAGAATCAATAAGAATAAAATCGTTTCCAGCACCGGTTAGTTTTGTAAAAATAATCTCTTTCATAACAAATCGAAATTTAAGCTAATAGTGGTTGCTAATCAATACTATGCATTATTATTTTCCCTAGTATATCAGTTTGTGTTTTAGCAGGTGAAGGCTGCTTCGTTTGTTTGTTTTGATTTCATTTTAGAGAGAAAATGTTCTGTGATATCGTTAAATGTCAGGATTTAATACTAAATAATATTTTTGTATCTTAAAAAGAGTTAAGTTTAATTTGTTTTGATTGAAAAAATATAGAAATGAAAGTCGTTGTTTGTGACAAATACGGCCCACCGGAGGTTCTTCAGTTTAATGAAGTGGAAAAACCTTCTCCTAAAGATAATGAAGTACTGATAAAAGTACATGCTACTACAGTACACATAGGGGATACTAAGATTCGGAGCTTAAAGCCTGGCTTAGGACCTGTCAAGGATTTCTTCTTCAAGCCCATGATGCGAATAATGATAGGTTTCAGGGGACCAAGAAAAAAAATACTTGGAATGGAACTGGCCGGAGAAATTGAAGAAGTGGGCAAAGAGGTGAAACTGTTTAAAAAGGACGACCCCATTTTTGCATCAACCGATATGAGTTTCGGTGCTTATGCCGAGTACAGATGCTTGCCTGAAGATGGGATACTGACAATAAAACCAACCAATATGACCTATGAGGAAGCTGCTACCGTTTCTAATGGAGGAATAACCGCGTTGGTTTTTCTTAGAAAAGCAAATATTAAAAGTGGTCAAAAAGTACTTATCTATGGCGCTTCCGGAAGCGTAGGCACTTTTGCAGTGCAGCTTGCCAAATACTTTGGGGCAGAAGTTACCGGGGTATGCAGTACTGCAAATTTGGAAATGGTGAAATCTCTGGGAGCCGATAATCTTATCGATTACACACAAGAAGATTTTACACAAAGTGGTGATACTTATGACGTTATTTTTGATGCAGTAGGCAAGATTGCATCTTCAAAACGTAAAAAATCTCTGACGAAGTCAGGAATCTATCTTAACGTTCTTGCTTTGTCAAGCAACTTTAAGTTAAAGGTTGAAGACCTTATCTTTCTCAAAGAACTCTGCGAGGAAGGAAAACTAAGATCGGTCATAGACAGACGCTACCCTATGGAAAAAATTGTTGAGGCTCACAGGTATGTTGACAAAGGGCACAAAAAAGGGAATGTGGTTATTACTGTGTAATATTCGGATAACAAGAATAACGAACGCACAACCCCGCTATACTTGTCTACCTTTAGCATGACGCAATTCCCCGCAAAAATAAGCGGAGTAAACTGTATATTGGGATGTTCATGGCATTTGAGAGAAAGAGTTAACAATCGCATATTTTAAATAATAAGAGCAAAATAAAAAATGAAAATAGCTGAAATGATTTTAAAAGCAAAGAAGCCTGAACTTTATGAAAGAGGTACATCATTTATGTGGACTGATAAACATATTTCAAAACAGCTATTAAATATTCACTTGAATCCCGATATTGACCTTGGAAGTAGGAAAAGATCAACTATAGAAAAAACCGCCAATTGGATATTGGAGACACAAAAAGAGAAAGGAAAACTAAATATTCTTGATTTAGGTTGTGGTCCAGGCCTTTACACCGAAATATTTGCAGAAAAAGGCCATAGCGTAACAGGAATAGATATTTCAAAAAATTCTATTGAGTATGCTAGAAAGTCTGCCGAAGGCAAAAAAATGGATATAACCTACTTAAATACAAGTTATTTAGAAGTTAACTTAGAACCAAATAAGTATGATTTAGTTGTATTGATATATACTGACTTGGGAGTATTAATTCCAAATGAAAGAGAATACCTTTTGAAAATGATTTATCGTGTCCTAAAAAAAGGTGGAATATTTATTTTTGATGTTCTTAAAGACAAAGAAATTGAAAAGAAAACATCTCCTAAGACTTGGGAAACAAGCAACAACGGTTTCTGGAAAGAATCTCCATATTTAGCACTTTCAGAATCATTTTTATATAAAGAAGAAAAAGTTATTTTATTTCAACATAATATCATTGGCACAGATGAGAATATTGAAACATACCGATTTTGGACACATTTCTTTTCTCAAAACGATGTATCTAAAATGTTAGATGCTCATAGTTTTATTGATATAAACTTTAGAGAAGATATTTTGCCCGAAGGAGATTTGTGGAATGGAGATAATGTGATTTTTACAATGGCTTCAAAGTAATGTGAAATAAGTAAAACGCCCTGTAATCGAGTAGGCAACTGACTACCAACTGATAGCTAGTTTTGAAACCATAAAGCGAACACAATTCAAACAAAAAACTTATTGGCAAAGATGCTTTCATCCCGCCAGAAATACGGCGGGTAAACCCACCAGAAAAAGGCGGGCAGGTTTGACAATGTGTTTTTTACCAAAGGAAAGAACTGATATTAATACGCTTGAGTGTAGGGAGCGAATATGTTTATAGTACA
>JBDLIN010000079.1:0-15093 GCA_039714835.1 Bacteroidota bacterium
CCGTTAGGCCACATAATTATTTTATTTTTTGTTTCCAAATCCTAGTCTTTCCAATTATCTGTTGTCATTTTTTCTGTTTTTGATTAACATACACATGCAAGGATGTAAATTAATGTGAACTTGACTGTAAATAGGAATAATTATCAAAATTTTCTACAAAGATTAATTGGGTGAATTTAATATTTCTTTGCAACACTTAAATAAACAAAGTTATTATAACTTTTATTTAAAAGGAACTTATGAAACGATTAATATTGCCAATTATTATTACATTACCTCTGATTATCCTTTTACCAAACTGTAGCGAAGAAACTACTGTTGAACAAAAACCAACAACTTCAGAACCGCCAAATATGACTTTATTTGATAAGGTGGTGTTTTATGATGGTTATGCTGAAAGAGTTACTGAGATACATCATTCTGGTATTAAAAGATTATCAAATAGTTCGTATATTACAAAATTGACAAAGTCTGAAATTGAGGCCATCGGAGATAGTTTGGAAATGGAAATTATCATTGAGGCTGCATGTGATAATTACGATAGAATTGGAAAGGTATTTTTGAGTTTAATAGAAAAGGGATATCCCTACCATAAGGATATAGTAGTTAGTCAAATTGAAATTGCCAGGTTTATTACGCCATTTATGGATAAAAATAAATATCCAAACGAAGTGCCATATTATTTTGATATTAGTAATATTGCTAAATATTTAAGAGATACTGACATTTCAAACGAATACGATTTTTGGATAGAATTTAGTGTTTTTGGAGTTCCATATGCTGCCCAGAAACAAGTAGCCGGATGTGCTGGAAGAAATGATGTGTTTTTAGGAACTTTAAAATTTAATTCATTAGGGAAGTATTCAAAAATAATAAGTCAACAAATAATACCCGTTGCAACATTCGCTAACTTAAATAATAGTAATAATTCTGATATTCCCGGACAAACTGTAAGAACATTTAATGTAGATGTTCCTTCACCTATAACAAATGTAAAAATGTATGTAATAACCTCTAACCATGGGGCAAATACTGGTGGTGAAGAATACAATAGAAGAATTCATAATATCTATTTCGATGATAAATTAATTGCCACTTACAAGCCTGGCGGTAAATCATGCGAACCCTTTAGGCAATACAATACACAAGGAAACGGTATTTATGGGCCAGAGCCAAGATCAGAATCAGGTTGGACTTCGTGGAATAATTGGTGTCCTGGCGATAAAATTCCCGTCAGAATTTATCGGTTAGAAAATTTGGCAGTTGGTACTCATAATTTTAGAATAGAAGTTCCGGATGCCATATTTGTAAATGGGGAGGGGAATATTCCCGTATCTGTATACATTCAAGGGGACTTGTAGTAAGGGGAAAAATATGTTTAAGTTTTAACAGTATAAGCGGATGGGTGAAAAGCAGCGTCGTTATAATTTAAAACCCTCCTCTAGAAACAGAAAATTTTATTCTACTAATTATAAAACTAAATTTACAACAATACTCCAATAGTGAAAATTAATGCTCTGTCATCATAATCGTTGAATGTAAAACTATAGCCTAAATTAGCTACAAATTGAAAATTAAATGTTCTAAAAATTCTTAGACCGGTATTTATTGTAACTTCAAATCCATCATCTTTTTTCTCTTCATCATCGATTACATAGTTTCCATTTGAATCATAGTAGTAATGAGAATAATAATCATGGTTAACATTATGAAAACCAAAAGCTCCACCAATGTAGGGACAAATATCTGTTTTGGTTAGTAAATACTCTGCATAGAGATTTATAAAAAATCCCTGTCTGCCGCCAAGTTTAAGACCAAAAGCATAATCCTCCATCTCGCGTTCAACGTTGAAATGACCTGTAAAAGATCTGTCTTCTTCACTATATCCGTTTTGCGGATAAAGATAACCAAAATGCATCCCGAAATTTGTTTCACCTCCACGCTTTTTGAAACCTTCTTTTTCACTTTCCATAATGTTGCCGACTATTGCAGATTCTTTAATAGTTTGATGAGTTGCAGCGCTTGCAGCAATTCTCTTCATAACGGATTCGAGTTCTTCAACATAGTCGGATGTTACACGGTCTTCAACTATTATTGAACCATTGTTAACATCAACGAGCATAAAATGGGTTATTATCTTTTGCCCTAAAGTAGATAGCTCAAGCGCAAGTACTTCACCAGCATTTACTGCTTTACCTGTTTCAACCGCACATTTAATTCCAAAACAATCGTGACTTGAAGGTATAGATGCAACTTTTTTAGCAGAGACAATATCTTTGCTGCTTAATTTGCTTATTTCAAGACGTAGTATTGATTCTGTTGTAGAAACATCAGAAGGATCAAGGGTTGAAAACTTAAATGGTAGAACTGCTATCTTATTAACATCTGCAGATTGCGATAAAATAAAATTCGTAAAAGTAAAAAAGAAAATCGTAGCTAATAAAAATTTTTTAGACATCATGATAACTCCATATTATTTGAAATTAAAATTGCTATCATTTAGAATAAATAAACAATCAAGTAATTTGATTGATGAAATATAAAACAATGTTGTCCTAAATTAAATAGATAAATAAAGAACTTGAAAATTGAATATTTTCAAAATAAATTACTTTAATCAAATAAGAATGTTTTAAAAAATACAATTAGTGATTCCAAATTTTTTAAAAATATGATTGAGTTATTTAATGAGGAAAACTGCGGTATTATTATTATTACTATTGGTGTCATGTAATTCTCCCACAGAGGTTACGGAGATACAAACAGAACCAACAATTCATCAAGGCGTTTGGGGATTTGTAAAATTTTGGGAAGGTGATTTTATGCCTCCTGCAGCAGGTAGTATTACTCCAGTTGAAAGAAATGTATTGATCTACGAGCTAACATCGATTGAAGAGGTTGAGAAAGTTGGATACAGTCCTTTCTACAATAGTATTAATACTGATCTCATTGCTTCTCGGCAATCAAATTCAAAAGGTTTCTTTCAAATTGAATTACCTGAAGGGGAATATAGTATTTTTATTTTAGAGGATTCATTATTCTATTCTAATTCATTCGATGGTTATGGAAATATAAATCCATTTAAAGTAGAAAAAGATTCACTTGCCAAAATTGAATTTGATATTACTTATAATGCAACATTTTAGCTTAAGTCTGATCAGTATATTAATTACAAATCAAGTTTATAGCTAAAAGGATATAAAAATAATTCCGGTTATTCGTATGAACATTATTATACTTACTAAAAAAGATCAGATAGAAAAGAATATTTATAAAATTAGTGATGATAGAATTTTACATATTAAAAATATTTTGAAGTCTAAAAAATATGATATTATTGAAGTAGGTCTGTTGAACGGTCCAACAGGAAAAGCAGAAATTATAGATATTGATAAAGTTCATGTTAAACTTAAAATTGTAAAAATAAATGAGACTAATAGTTTAGAACCACGAATAGATATTATTTGTGCATTACCACGCCCACAAGCACTTAAGAAAGTATTAAGCACTGCAGCAACTATGGGTGTACAAAATTTATATTTAATCCGATCGGAAAAAGTGGAGAAAAGTTACTTCCATTCGCGCTTGCTTGAAAAAGAAAATTATTTAAAATATTTGATCGAAGGACTGAGTCAAGGAAAGAGAACACAATTGCCAAGTATTTCAGTACATAAAAAATTCAAACATTTTATTGAAAATAATTTTCCAGTAGAATATAACAAACCGATAAAACTTTTGGCTCATACTACTGAGGATATATATTTGAATCAATTGCGAGTGGATAAGAAACAACATTATGTTATAGCCATTGGACCTGAAGGTGGCTGGAATGATTTTGAAATACTCTTTATGGTAAAAAATGGGTTTCAAGAATTTAAACTGTCAAAAAACATTTTACGTGTTGAAACAGCTGTCACTGCTGCTCTAGCACAACTTGAATTAATAAATGCTTAGAATTTACTGAGCAAATTAAACACCTATTTATTGTTAGAAAGTTTTCTTAATTGTAATTTAATAAAAATTATTTTTAGCGTTTTTCAATTGTTTTGTGGGTATATTGTAAGAAACAGAATATTAGGTAAAATTTATGGATTTAAAATTCGCAGTATTAATAGACGGTGATAATATACCATCAGCTTATATGAAAGAAATGATGGAAGAAATAGCAAAATATGGCAATCCTACAATTAAAAGAATTTATGGAGATTGGACAAAGCCTACTCTATCAAAATGGAAGAGCATTCTTCTAGAAAACGCTTTAACACCAATTCAACAATATGGATATACAAAAGGAAAAAATGCGACTGATTCTGCAATGATCATTGATGCGATGGATATTCTATATTCTGAAAAAGTCAATGGCTTTTGCCTGGTTTCCAGCGACAGTGACTTTACCCGTTTGGCCACAAGACTTCGAGAAGCCGGGATGAAAGTATTTGGAATTGGGGAGAAGAAAACACCTGAACCATTTATCGTTGCTTGTGATAAATTTATCTATATTGAAATTCTTAAAAATCAATCTGAAGAAAGTGAATCAGAAGTTGCCAAAAGTAAATCTTCACAAAAAAGCAATATCGATCAAATAACTCCAAAGGTAATTAAACTGATTTCGTCTACAATATCCGATCTGGCAGATGATGATGGTTGGGCATATTTGGGAGATGTTGGAAACCTTCTGCAGAAAAAGCAGCCAAATTTTGATTCCAGGAATTATGGATTCCAAAAGTTGACTCCACTGATTAAATCAATCAAAAAATTTGAGATTGAACAACGTGAAAGTCCAAAGGGACGATTCAAGTTAATTTATGTAAAAATCAAAGAAAAGAACATTCAGAACAATTAATTTGGATATTTAATAATATAGATTTTCTTACCGTTTGTTATTTATCATTATATCAATTTTACAAAACTTGCAATAATGAGATCAGAAATCTTTATGGCATAATTTATGCATAATTTTTATTGTTTTTCATTGGATGTTTATTCAAGCTGCAGATAAAATTAGTAGTCAATTGTATAATAGTTAATGTTATGTAAAATAATAAGATACAACAATTATCTAATAATTAGCTTGACAAAAATCTAATAAGAAATTAAATTACAATAATATTTTTATGAAATTTAGGGGATCTGTTGAAAAAGTTTATTTTAGCTTCATTTAGTATAATTTTAGTACTTATCTTTAATTCATGTTCTGTCTTTGAAAAATCGACAAAAAAAGAAGAACCTACCGTTAAATCTGACTCAAGCAAATTTGATCCAGCTCTATTAGTTAATGAGATGATGGAAGAAGCTCGTTTAAAGTATATTGATGCTTTAGCTAGCCAGAGTATTAATTTTACCGAAGGAGCTGTAAAAAATTATGAAGCGTCTCTATCAATCATAAATAAACTTAGCTACTATCCATATATTGAAGAGAACGATGCATATAACGAACTTGAAAATTCGATTATAGAGGATTATCAAAACTATATAAATTCGTTAGAAAAAATTCCGGAGGGCCTTTCAATTACCGCTTATGATGAGTGGCTGAATAATACCGCACCGGAATTGGCAATTGAAGATTCGGTTAGTGAATCAGAAGATAGTTCTAATGCTCGAATCTCGGATGTTATAGTAGTCGGTGACTTTGAGTTGGAAGTAAATCGTTACGTTGAAAAGTATATAGAGTATTTTACAGGTAGAGGAAGACCAGTTATGGAAAGGTGGCTTGAGAGATCAGGTAAATATTTTCCGATGATGGCCAAAGTATTTGGTGAAGAAAATGTCCCTCAGCAGTTAATCTTTCTTAGTATGCCTGAAAGTGGTTTAAATCCAAATGCCCGCTCTTGGGCAAAAGCTGTCGGTATATGGCAGTTCATTCAATACACCGGTAAAACTTATGACCTTAAAATTGATTTTTATATAGATGAACGACGAGATCCTGAAAAGGCAACATATGCAGCAGCAAAATACTTAAGAGATTGTTATTATTCGCTTGATGACTGGTACGGAGCAATTGCATCTTACAATTGTGGTGAAGGAAGAGTACGAAGGGCAAGGCGAAGAGCAGGTTCAACTAACTATTGGAAGTATAGAAGATTTCTTCCGCGAGAAACAAGAAATTATGTACCACAATATATTGCAGTAACATTAATTGGAAGTAATCCGGCCCATTACGGCTTTGACAATATCCGCTACCAACGTTCAATTGAAACAAAACGTTATGAACTACATGAACCGATAGATTTGAATATTATTGCAAAATGTGCTGGTGTTGAACTAAAAATGATAAAAGAATTGAATCCTGAAATTCTTCAACATCACACTCCACCAGATTATTATGGGGGATATAACATTAAAGTTCCGGCAATAACATATGATCACTTTGTGCAAAATCTAAAAACCGTACCGGACGATGCGAAACTTCAATATGTTATCCACACAGTAAAAAGTGGTGAAACTCTTTCTGCCATTGCCTATAAGTATAAGGTAAAGTTAAGTCATATGGCTAGAGTGAATAATATGTCAACAAAGTCGAGAATATATCCAAGGCAGAAGCTGAAGATACCAATCTCAGATTTTAAACCATCGGATATTGTCGTTAATATTGATGAAATGCCTGCTGTTGATGAATTAACCTATTATCAGGAGAATGCACCTTATGAGCTGCAGATAAGCAACAGCACTGATGTTTATAAGTATAAAAAACTCTATGCAGAAATGAAGAATGATTCAGTAGATGTGATAATTCCTCAAGATAGAGAACTTGTTAATTATTCTGTTAAAAGGGGAGATAACCTTGTTAACATAGCTGACTTATTTAATATAAGAGTTTCTGATGTTAGAAACTGGAATAACTTGCCTTACACTTCTTCAATATATGTAGGTCAGAAGCTGAACATCTACGTTCCAAAAGATAAGAAGAAATTTTATGCGTCCATTAATAGTATGAATAGATCTGAGAAACTCTCAGTGATATATGGTAACTCAGGTGAGGAATGGATAACTCATAAGATAAGAAATGGTGAAACACTCTCTCACATTTCCATAAAGTATGGTGTCAGTGTTAGGAACATAAAAAAGTGGAATAATCTAAGGAACAGCAGAATTAGATCAGGTAAAAAACTGCATATCTACACTGGTTCTTCTAAAAATGTGGCGGCTTATAGCGGTAACCAATCTAGTTCAACCGTACCAACAGGAAAATATGTAACTTATAGAATCCGGAAGGGAGATACTATTAGTCAGATTGCTGAAAAACATGGTGTTTCTTCTTCACAATTACGCAAATGGAATAAATTGCGAAGCAATAAAATTGTAACTGGGAAGAGATTAAAGATCTATGGAAAAAATGTTTCTTCAAATACTGGAAGTAATTCTAATGTTATTAGGTATAAAATTAGGAAAGGGGATACTATTGGCGGAATCGCTTTAAAGCATAAGGTGTCAACTAGAGAATTAAAAGCATGGAATAATCTAAAGAATAACAATATTATAGCTGGAAACGTATTAAAGATTTACAGAAATGGAAAAACACCTTCAAGTATTTCAACTGCAAAAAACACCTCTTCAAAAAAGGTCGCTTATGTTGTGAAGAAAGGTGATACAATTGGACAGATTGCTGAGGATTATAAAGTTAGATCTTCTGATATAAGAAAATGGAATAAATTAAGTAGTAATAAAATCGTAATTGGACAAAAACTTGTAATATATTCAAGAACAACTTCTTCAAGAACTGCATCTAACTCCAAATCATCTACAAAGAAAAACGTTGTTTCATCAAAAGTGAAAAATGGTAAAAAGACTCATAAGGTTCAAGAAGGTGAATCTCTGTGGGTAATTGCTCGCCAATATGATGTACGAGTGAAAGATATAATGGAATGGAACGATCTTCCAAATGATAGAATTAGACCAGGAATAAATCTAAAAATTTTGAATTAAATAGGTAATTAATTAGCTTTAAATATACATTTTGAAAAAACTGTTAGGGGTGTTTCGTTATTCCGAGACTGAGAATATACCCTTAAACCTGATCCGGATAATGCCGGCGTAGGGAAACGGAAGAGTAATTAATAAAGGTAACCGTTTTCCAAAGCGGTTTTTTCATTTTAAACCATTTAATATTTTGGGAGTTAAAATGAAACATTTATTTCTATTACTCATTTTCTTTTCATCACTATCAATAGCACAAATTAAAGAGTTGAAGGGGAAGATTACTGATGAAAATGGAAATCCTCTCTCATACGCAAATATACTACTGAAAAATACTTCAATAGGAACTTCAACCAATGATGAGGGGCTATTTAATCTAAAAGCAGAATTTGATTCAGATGATATGTTAGTAATCACATATATTGGATATAAAACACTAAGAATCAATGTTGAAAAATTAAATATAGCAAGTCTGAATGAAATAATACTTGAGAAAATTCCTTTCACAAGTCAAACAGTACTGGTTAAAGGCAGCATTGGTAAAGAAGGAATTACTCCAATGGCTTTTGCAAAAGTTACTCAAAAAGAGATTTCAGAAAGTTATATCCACCAAGACATCCCAGAATATTTGAGTTACTTACCCTCAACAACATTTTATTCTGAAAGTGGGAATGGGATTGGGTACAATTATCTTTCAATTCGCGGATTTGATCAGCGTAGAATAGCAATTTCGGTAAATGGAATCCCACAGAATGATCCGGAAGATAATAATGTTTATTGGCATGATATGCCAGATTTACTAGCTAATGTTGGAATGATTCAAGTACAGCGTGGTGCTGGAAATGGTGTTATTGGTTATCCTGCTGTTGGAGGATCAATTAATATTATCACTTCTAATTTTTCTGATAAACCAAAAATGGAAATCGGAGCAAATATTGGCAGCTATGATACAAGAAAATATTCAGCTTCTTATGGGAGTGGACTTATTGATGATAAATATTCAGTCTATGTTAATCTATCAAAAACATTAAGTAATGGATACCGTGACTTAAGTTGGGTAGACTTTAGTTCTTATTATGTTTCTGCTGTGAGGTATGATGAAAGCTTTACAACACAACTTAATATTTATGGAGGACCAGTTGCTGATGGACTTGTTTATAATGGACTTCCAAAGGATGTTATAAAAGATAGAGAGTTACGAAAGGCAAATTATTCATGGTGGGATTGGGATTCTGAAAATAATCAATTCCAACCATGGTCTGTAAAAAGAAGAGCAACAGAAATCGAAAATTTCTCTCAACCACACTATGAATTACTAAATGAGGTTAGATTTGGAGATAACGTTACACTAAATTCTGCTCTATTTCTTGTTATTGGAGATGGATTTTTCGATTATGATGGCTCTTGGTCAATTTATTACGATGATTATTTCAGACTCCAAGAAAATGGATACGATTCAACCGATGTTGCCAATGCTCTGATCCGTGCAACTGTTGAAAACAAACAATGGGGCTGGATACCTCGTTTGAGTATTAATCACAGTAATGGGAACCTAATTATTGGTGGTGAGTTTCGCATCCATCGTTCAAATCATTATGGAAATATTAATTATGCTGAAAATCTTCCGGAAGATGTACCTGCTGATTACCAATATTACTTCTACAATGGTTCAAAGGATATTGTAAATATTTTCGCTCATGAGCAATATCAACTTACAGATAGGTTGAATGCACTTGCTGAATTTCAAGTTGCATATCACAAGTACAGAATATATAATGAAAAATATATCGGCAGCGATTTTTCTGTTGATAGATTGTTTTTTAATCCAAGAGTTGGAATGAATTTCCAATTCACTCGAGATTTAAGTTCATATTTTTCATTTGCACAAGTTACTCGGGAACCACGTTTGAAAAATTATTATGATGCTGCTGAATCAAGTACCGGAGAAGTCCCACAATTTGAAGCTGATGAAAATGGAAACTTCGATTTTTCAAAGCCATTAGTTAAACCAGAAACAATGAATAGTTTTGAAATTGGAACTAGTTACAATACGCGTAAGTTGAATCTAAATGCAAATCTATTTTACATGATGTTTAGTAATGAAATTGTAAAAAGCGGACAGCTTGATAGATTCGGTCAACCAATAACTGGGAATATGGATAACACCCTCCACAGTGGAATTGAGCTTAGTGGGACATATAAAATCAACAAATATCTTGATATAACTGTAAATGGAACATACAGCCAAAATAAAATAACACAAGGATATTATTTTGTGGATGATTCTACAAAATATGATTTAGCTGACAATACAATTAGCGGCTTTCCAGATATAACAGCTAATGCAATTGTGAGATTTTATTATGGCGGATTATTCTCACAAATATGGATTAAGTTTGTTGGTGATTCATTCACAGATAATTTTGGAAGCATTACTGGGATAACAGACTATGATAATATTGTTGATTCTTATTTAGTTTCAAATATTCTATTGAGTTATCAATTTAATTTTGATCCTCTCTTTAAGAATATTAAAGTCTTTTTACAAGTCAACAATATTTTTGATAATTTGTATGCAGCTTATGGAAATGGAAAAGAGTTTTTCCCAGCAGCGGAAAGAAACTTCAATGCCGGAATAAAAATAGAATTGTAAAAATTAACAGCCACTAATTCACGAATTAGGAATAAATATAAAGAGGGTAAAAAATGACTGATATTATTTACAAGGAGGAATCTTTCAAAATAATTGGTGTATGTATGGAAGTGCATCGATTCTTAGGAAAAGGTCTTTTGGAAATTGTTTATAAAGATGCGATCGAATATGAATTCAATAATTTGGATATTATTTATACACGAGAAAAAGAATATCCAGTTAAGTATAAAGATATTATTTTACCGCATAAATTTTATGCCGATTTTGTTGTATTAGATAAAATTATTTTAGAAGTAAAATCAAAAAGTACATTTGCTAAAGAAGATATTGCCCAGACAATTAACTATTTACGGTTAGCAAAATATAAACTTGGTTTATTAGTAAATTTCGGAACTTCTTCTTTAGAGTATAAACGTGTAGTTTTATAAAATTCAATTCGTGAATTCGTGGCTAATGAAAAAATGAAATCTTGCATAATTATAGCAAATGGTGAGAAACCATCAAAAGGTGATCTGAATTATCTCATTAAAAATGGAGTTAATACTATCGTCGCTGCTGATGGTGGAGCAAATTCTGCTTACAAATTGGGAGTTACACCAAATTATATTATTGGTGACTTTGATTCAATCAAGCCAGAAGTTAAAGAGTATTTCTCAGATAAATCTGAATTGATTCACATCTCGCGTCAAAATGATACTGATGTGGAGAAAGCATTAAAGTATTTAATCAAAAAGAAATTTAAAACAGTTTATTTGCTTGGTGGTACAGGGGATCGGCTTGATCATTCCATTTGTAATCTTGGAATTGTTATAAAATTCTTTACAAAAATTAAGGTTGTAGTTATTCATGGTAAAACTATTTTATTTCCATATGCAGAAGATGTCCAATTCAAAACCATACCTAATGAAACAATTTCGCTTTATGCTTTTAATACCAAGACAATTATTACTTCTAAAGGATTAAAATACCCTCTAAATAAATCTCTCTTACCATTTGGAGATAAAGAAAGCACAAGCAATATGGCATTATCTGATTATGTTAATCTTAAAATTGAAGGCGGTATTGTTTTTGTGATACGCGAATTAAAAACAATGAAAAAATATGATCTCATTTTCGACTCTTGATATATTTATTTTAATTAGTTTTTTTGTAGTGATCTTTATTGTTGGATTAATCCCTAAAAATAGAGATCAAAAAGATGCTGATGGATTTTTGTTATCGGGACGAAAAGTTGGACTGTTTCTTTTCATACTCACAAATGTTGCTACCTGGTATGGTGGAATACTTGGTGTCGGAGAATTTACTTATCGATATGGATTATTGAGCTGGTTTACTCAAGGATTACCATATTATATCTTTGCATTTCTATTTGCTTTATTATTTGCTGAAAAAATTAGAAGTGCCTCTCTATTTACAATTCCAGACAAGCTTGAAGAGACCTATAACAAAAAGGTAGGAGTGATATCATCAGTAATTATTTTTCTACTGGTTTCTCCTGCACCATATTTGTTAATGATAGGTCTACTTATTCAAATGGTATTTGATTTAGATTTACTCACTTCTCTATTTATCGGAATATCTTTTTCTACATTTTATCTTTTCCGAGGCGGGTACAAAGCAAATATCTATACTGATGCTGTACAGTTTTTCATAATGTTTATTGGGTTCTTCATAATTGTATTTGTTGCAATAAATTCTTGGGGAGATATTGCTTTCCTTGAAGATCAACTGCCTTCAAAGTTTCTAACATTTACAGGTGAAGCATCTCCAACATTTATTGTGGTTTGGTTCTTAATAGCGTTGTGGACATTTGCTGATCCGGGTTTTCATCAAAGATGTTACTCAGCCAAAACAACACAAGTAGCCAAATATGGAATCATCATTTCAATTTTTTTCTGGGCACTATTCGATCTATTAACAACAACAACTGGATTATATGCAAAAGCATTATTACCAGAATTGAGTAATCCTGTCCTCGCATTTCCTATGCTTGCAGAGAAAATATTAGGTAGTGGATTAAAGGGAATATTTTATGCTGCGTTATTAGCAACGATTTTATCAACATTAAATAGTTTTTTATTCTTAAGTGCAACTACTTTCGGAAGAGATTTTATTTCAAAATATAGAAATGACTCAGGAATAGAAAATCTAACATCCTATACTAGAATTGGGCTGATTGCATCTGCGATTATTTCTATTGTACTTGCATACTCATTTACATCTGTTATTGAAATTTGGTATGTACTCGGTAGTGTGTTAATTCCAGGTCTCCTCATGCTTATCTTTAGTGCATATTTCCCGAAATTAAAAATAAGCAGCAGGCATGCTTTTATTGAATCAATTGCAGCTATAACAACAAGTCTAGCATGGATGATCATTCGATCATTTGTTTCTCAATATACGGTTATCTCAGAAATTGAACCGATGATAATTGGTACTATTGTAGCAGTAGTTATTCATACTTTTAGTTTGAGGTCATTAAAACTTAAAACAAAAGATAATTTAAATTCTGTTTAAGGCAGAAGTATAGCAGCAGCAATCACTGTTGTCCATAAACCATTCTTATCTCCTGATGCAGACTGAGTAGTATTTGATGTTTTGACAATTTTCCCAGATAGCTTAAAAATCTGCTGTTTTTCATTCCACGCAGCTTCAGGATCAAAGTTCTCAATTCCTAAAGTTGTTGCTAGCATTGAAGCTGCAAGATCTTCTGCATATTCACCAGATATTTCTGCTGACTCGCCAAATGGGTGATGTTCAGATAGGTAACCATACATTTTCTTATCAGTTGGAAGAGCAACACCAATGGAGGCAGCAATCTTTCTTCCTGGCTCATTAGTACCATTTCGAGCTATCACAGCATGAGCAATTTGCCCCGGGAACAACTCTTTAATTCCTTCTGGAACGGATACTCTTTTACAGCCAGTGGGGAAGATGCTGCTTACAGCAACTAAGTTATATTTTTCAATTTTCGCATGACGTAAAGCTAATTCAAAAGAAGCCAAATATTCTTTATGTCTGCCAACGCCTTTAGTAAAAAATATTTTTTTAGGAACGTACAATATTTCTCCTTAAAAATACTGATTAAAACCTTGAAGGTTAAAAATATTTATCCAAATTACTAGATATTTGAATATGCCTTTTAGATTATCAAACAAAAAAAGTAAACCTTCAAGGTTTGACATTATCAACTATTCGGTAACAATTTTATAAACTTTCTTTTGCCAACTTTAAGAATTTTTTCAGAATCGAATGAAATTTCTTGGTAAAGATCTGTTATTTTTTCACCATCAACTGATACACCGCCTTGTTGAATAAGTCTCCGAGCTTCACCCTTAGAGGGAGCGAATTTGACTGTAGTTATTAGATCAATAATTGGTTTGCTCTCAGATTCTGGTTTATATTCTGGAATATCTTCTGGTATCCCTTTATTTATAAAGATATTATCAAACTCTTGTTCTGCTTGAATTGAGGCATCCTCTGAATGATACATCTCAACTAACTTTCTTGCTAATTTTCTTTTAATATCTCGTGGATTAGTATCAGATTTTTCTAAACTATCTTTTATTACATTTAGTTCATTAGAAGAAATATCTGTTGCCAATTCAAAATAATTGTAGATAATATCATCAGGAATAGAAAGGGTTCTGCCATAAATATCTTTAGGCTGATCGCTTATCCCAATATAATTGTCATACGATTTACTCATCTTCTCAACACCATCAGTTCCAACGAGAATCGGCATTGTCAGTATTACTTGAGGTTCCATATCATGTTCGCGCTGTATATCCCGTCCAACGAGAAGATTAAATTTTTGATCTGTTCCACCAAGCTCAACATCACTTTCAATAGCCACTGAATCCATTGCCTGCGCAAGCGGATAGAGAATTTCGTGCATACTGATAGGAACACCGGATTTAAATCTGTTCGTAAAATCGTCCCTCTCAAGCATTCGTGCGACAGTATATTTAGAAGATAATTTTATTACTTCGGCAAAATTCATTTTCCCAAGCCACTCGGAGTTATAAACGATTTTAGTTTTTTCTTTATCGAGAATTTTATAAGCTTGCTCAAAATATGATTTAGCATTTTCTTCAATCTCTTCTTGAGAAAGAGGAGGACGGGTAGAATTTCTACCGGACGGATCACCAATTAATGCGGTGAAATCTCCAATTATTAAAATAGCCTGATGACCTAATTCTTGAAATTGTGCTAGCTTTCGTAAAACAACAGCATGACCTAAATGTAAGTCTGGACGTGTTGGATCACAGCCTAGTTTAATATTTAATGGTTTTCCACTATCAAAAGATTTTTGCAGTTTTTTTATTAACTCCTCTTCAGGAATTATTTCCGAAGTACCTCTCGTGATTATCTCCATCTGCTCATTAACAGATGGGAATTTAATTTTGCTATTCAATTTATTTCCTTCAATAATTATTATTCTTTATTCATTTTATATCTTGCATCCAGTTTACCCGCCGCTTGTCCGCCATTCTGTGTGGCGGATTTCTTAGGCGGGCATCCAG
>JBDLIN010000080.1:0-14864 GCA_039714835.1 Bacteroidota bacterium
CATTGGGCCTACACCATCTAATCCTACATCATCCCCAGGATCTTCTCCGTTAGTATATACTCCATCTCCATTTTCATCATTCCCATCATTCCAATCTTGATCTTCATCTGCATCCCAATGGTCTTTAAGATCAGCTTCATCAAGATAATAGAAGGCTAAAAAATCATCTACATCTGCTATCCCATCAGTTGGACCTATTATTTGAGTGGCATTATTATCTCTCCTCTCATCTATTAATCCATCTGTATCGTTATCTTTATTATCATAGCCCATACCCGGACTCTCTAAAAATGCTAACCCGTAAACTCCCGGCTCCTTACCTCCTCCTACCGGAATTCCATCTAGATCCCAGGCATAACACATGTTTGCTACTGAATCATAAAATGCTATATCATCTGCCCCTGTAGATGATTCACCTCCAACAGCATTATCAGTGTACATCCCAAAATACATATTTGGGATATCATACTCAGAAATATTAGCCATTCCATATTCCCAGAATATTGCATCTTGTGCTGCCGGATGACTCCATTGAAATCCCCTTGCTTGAACTCTTATTCCAATTCCACCCCATGACAATCCCCTCTGAATTGTAACATCTTGTTTTTTATCTCCGATAAACACATCTGAGATAACTTCACCATTTGATCCATAAACTCTTCTAGGATAATATTTAACTGTATCCTCTGGGCCAAGATATTCTTGATCTTGGGCATCATTTACGACAAAGAAACATTCCTGATCTGCTTTCATTACTCCACGACCGAAACGTCCGTTCCATTCCCCGGGCCAGATCAATTCATTACCTACTGCCGGCCAACCCAATTGGGGCCATGATTCCGGAAGGTTACTCATTGCTGGTGTCTCACTCATTTCATTAAAATAACCAAATGCCGGGTATAATCCCCACTCAATTGTTCCTGCAGGATTTTTGTCCATATGTTCTCTATAACTTGATTGACAATAATAGAGAGTATCAAGATCTGTTCTTGATTCAATCTCTGCAATGCTTGTAACAGGGATAGAATCATTTTCTAGAAATACTCGGGCACCCATTAATATACAAATCCCGTCATGCATTTTAGATCCTTCTAGTGTATTAGGCCACTTACTTACAAACCAACTTTTGTGGTCTCCTAGTTCGGTAGTATTTCTGTAAAACAGAAGAACACGGTTACCAGACATCCAACCTGTTCGTTCTGCTGCTACATCACCGGCTGGATCATCAGGGCCTTCATACGGACGGCTTTGACCAATAATAAAACTATTTGATAATAATAGTATAAATATTATTGCATTAAATATGTAGACCTTCTTCATTTCATTTCCTCAAATCATTTTAAATTAATATAAGTACCATTAATTTTATTCTTTAGTAGCTTATATTCTTTTGATAACTCTAATTTATTTTCTACTTTTCCTAAAATGTAATACTTAATGTATATGCATGAACCTTCCCTAATAGTCCAATATCTCTATAAGCGTAATCTATTTTTATTCTATTGTTTCCTATGTAATTAACTAGCAAACCTCCACCAAAGGACCAGCCATACTGGGAGTCTACCATCATCAATCCCTTGTAGCCTGCTCTTAGGGCCAGTCCCCCAACTCCCGGCAATGTGAATAAATACTCTGTACCTATATTTAAGTGCTCACTATTATTATTCGGATGTAAAGCATCTACTGAGATTAGCCACTTATTATTCTCAAAATTGAGTAAATAACTTGACACGCCTATTCTAAATATCAGCGGCAATTCCCAACCTTGGGTTTCATACCTCGCTGGTACATACGCAAAGTTCCCTCCTTCTTCCGGTGACTCATCTACAGGCCTTTTTAAGTCCATTCCATCATACTGCATGCGGGTCCCATAATTGGAGATGCTCATTCCTATTCTTAAACCATCTTCTTTACTACCTGTCCATGATAGAAAATCAGTATTAACCACAGCTCCCAAGTCAAAAACTATTGCGCTGGCTGATTCATGCCATATACGAGATGTAATATATTTCCCAGAGGCACCAAACGAGAACCAATCAGCTAATTTCCGTCCATAAGAGGCACTTATACAGAGATCCAGCCCATCAAATTTCTCCCCAGTTCCCTCTTGCATCAGCATCGAGGTTACTTCTTCTTCTCCATACTGAACATAAGATAAACCAAAGCCGAATGTTCCTATCCCCTCGGATACAAATCCCAAACCTACAAACGATGTATTAATATCGGCAAACCATGGCTGGTGCATTACCATTAACTCATTTTTTTCCATATATCCCAAGCCCGCTGGATTCCAGTAGATCGAGGAGACATCTGTAGCCATACTTACATAACTATCTCCCATTGATAATCCTGCTCCTCCAAAACCTAACTCTAGAAAACTACCAGCTGTTGTTCCTACCCTATATGGCTCTTGGGCTTGTAACTTTATTCCACTGTATTGGAATAAAACAGCTAATATGATCGTTATTAATAATATATTCTTCTTCATATGATTTTCCTCGTCATATATATATTAATTATTTTAATTTCCATATTCTTTTATAGTACTAAGCCTATACCTACTTTTATTTCTCTCGGTTTTGAGTACATATAAGGATTCTGAATACTATCGTATATATCATTATAGTTGCTTCTGAATGTTGCTATATTGACCGGATAGACTACCGCTGTATAGGCTCTACCTGTACTGGAGTTTACACTCAATTCATTCTTACGATCTAGTAAATTGTATACTATCAAAAACAATCGTAACTTATTTTTCTCCCCTATAGATATATTATAATGACTGGTAAAATCAAAAGTATAAGTAGTAGGGCGAACTGAATTATTCGGGTATAATGTTTGTTTTGCTAACGGACTAATTGATACTGGAGAATATGTATATGGTTTCCCAGAATTAAAATAACCGGTAAGTGTTGCACCAAAATTTCCATTTTTATATCCCAAACTTATATTGGCTGTATGCCGCTGATCCCAACTCATTGGTACTAAATACGGTACCGGATCTAAACTTGCTCCCGCTCGTGAATATGTCGAGGTCGGATTATCTGCATTCCCTCGTGTATATTGGAGTGTGTAATTTAAGAAGATTGATAACGGGCCCATTATGTAATCAAATTTCAACTCAAAGCCTTTGGCATTGCCATAATCCTTATTACTATATAATCCATATTTTATTTGATTATATGTTGTATAGACTATTGCACTCTGCAAATCATAAATATCTTTATAATAGACAGAGAGTGATAATCCCATATTCGGAAGAAGCTCCTGCCAAATCCCCATTTCATACTGAACTGTTTTTTCTGCCTTAATCTCCGGATTCCCATGTACTGTTTGAAAATCCCCCGGCGGTATCAGAAATCTATAATTATTATATAACGCACTCAATGGCGGCATCTGGAAAAAATGTCCATAACTAAAATGTAGTACTGCCGCTTGCCCTAACGTATAGGATAACCCAAATCTTGGACTTATCTGCTGCTGCGTTGGCGCTTCCGGATAAGTAGACATTCTTTCTGAATCCATTACCGGATTCCCTTCTGAGTCATAAATGATATTCCCTTCTGAATCTTTTTCATAAAATAGCAATTGATTTGCCGGATTTCTTCGTTGAGATGGATATGTGGTATTAGAATTAAAATAGTCATAACGTACACCTAAATTAATTACCATCGCATCAAATTCCATCTTATCCTGTATATACCCTGACATCTCGTAAGGCTTTTTCGTGTACCGATCCAACGATATCGCTTCTTCAGGCACATATTCTCCCATATAGGGATAAAATGTTACCTCTTCTAGATCACTATCATAAGTGATTAAATTGGCGAAAGGTGTACCCCTCAATTCATTTTGTATCTGAACAGGATTATTTATTATTTTATATTGGCTGTATAAAAAACCTGTCTTTAATCCATGTGATTTAGTTATTTGCCATGTAAGATCATACTTTACATTTAGATCATCTTGGTATCGCTCACTATGCCCTCTATCCTGTCCCCCGGAGGAAAAACCCCCTGCACCGCGTGAATAGCCCGGATGAACATAGCGTTCATCGAATGGATCTTCATACAAATAACTATAGCGGTTATTATCAGTTAAGGAGACTTTCAATTCATGAAATGCACTATTCGAGATAAAATGATTTATCTGCATCATATACATCAGCGATTTTTTATAATTTGTTGCTCTTCCATCTGGTCTATATTTATATCTATGACCTGTATTTTGATATTCATTATAATTTAATGTACCCATGAACGACAGTTTTAAATTCGTATGTAATTTAAAAGTTAACTTTCCCATAGCTGAATAACTCATACTTGTTGTTATCGGTACAAAGGCATTATCTCCTGTATGTTCAGAATAATACTTCTCTCCATTTATTTCCGTATCCCATTTTGTATCCTCTTCAAAGACATTGGGTGTAGTAAAATCTGTATAATCATCTATACTAAATCTTCTTATTCCACTTATATGTCCTTTATTATCTTGATACCGGAAATTTGTAAAAAATGTTATGTAATCTTTTACTATCGGCCCCTCAAACAATAATTTATAGTCTTGGTTCCTTGTTACTTCTGTGCCACTTAAGCCGATAAAAACATCTGAGTGTGTTGTATAGTAGTTCGATAAGTAGCCCGTTACATTAACTTTGAAGTTATTACCTCCTTCTTTAGTAACCACATTGACTATCCCGCTCATAGCTTTACCGTACTCAGCATTAAATGTACCGGTAATAACCTCTAAGTCTTGTGCTGCTTCTGTTTCTACCGAAACATTTGTACTCTGACCGCTAAAGACCTCATTGACCTGCATACCGTCAATCAGATATGCAACCTCTGTTAATCGTCCACCGCGAAAGTGTCCATCTACTACCCCCGCCTGCATCTGAACTACTTGATTTAGATTCTCTACCGGCAGCATTTCTATCTGCTCGGCTGATACATTCTGTACTGAACTGGTCTGATCTTTTTTCAAAGACACCTTAGCCGCAGTAACCACAACTTCCTCACCAACTAGTAGAGTTTCACTCAAACTGACATCAATGCTGGTAGTCCTATTAACCGAAACAACTACATTAGATACTACTTTAGCTCCATAACCCATCATTTGAACACGTAAAGAATAGTTACCGGGTGAAACATTAAGAATATAATAATCACCATTCATATCGGTAGCAGCACCAATTTGTGTTCCTTCAATCATTACATTAGCATATGGAAGGGGAGCATCAGTTTCAGCATCAACCACAGATCCACTAATTTTTCCGGTTGTTTGTGCAAGAGTATCATTTTGCAATACAGTTATACCACTTATCAATACCAATAGTATTAATAATTTTAATTTAGTATACACTATTGTTACTCCTATATTTAATTAGATTATTTTTTTTGATCGAACTCTTTGTAAAATCTATATATTCTTTTAACATCATTTATTTTAATTAGAATTTTTATTTCCTTTTTTTTCTTCAGTAAACCGATCAGCTAATTCTTGTAATAACGGTTCATTATATAAAACATCGTACTCTTCTGATAATTCTTCTACTAAATTATTACTATATTTATGCATTAATTCTGTTTTTAAATCAGAAATAACATTGATTTTAACATTTTCAAATTCACCTGACCATCTATCTCTATTACTTTCATAATACCTTCTTGCTTCTTCCTGAGTAATTTTAACCTTATCTGATATTTCTTCTTTAAGAAACCTTCTATATAAAGCTTTATTTAATTTATGTTGAATCTGTTCGCTTAATGTTTCATATTCACCAACACCTAGTTTAAGAGCATCAATGTATAGAGCCATTTGAGAGGCTAAATCATTTATAAACACTTCAATATCTTCATGAACAATATTTTTAATCTTTTCATATTGATTTAAGCGATTAAAAAAATAGAAAAACATATCTATTGATATCTCTTCTTCAGATGTAGTGATTAAAATATCATCAATTGAACCTGTAAATTTATCCTTAATAAAAAGTCCACATCCTTCATAGATTTCAACTGATTGAATCAATTCAGTGTAGTCAACATCTGCAATTTTAAGTTTATATTTTACTTTCAGACTATCAGTATATTTTTTTATTTGTTCTTTTTTCTTTAATGCTTCTAATTCCTTAAGAAGACTTTCCCTTTTTCCTTCAATAGGTTCCTTTAAGGCTTTCTTTTCTTTTTTGTTCAACTTAATTATTACCCAGAACGGAGCAGTATATATAGGCTCACTAATATCTCCCTCTTCCATAGTAGGTAATTGTCTATATATTTCCCCAGGCAAGGACTCACCAAATGAATGATTATTATAAGTTATCTTTCTTGGATATGCATTGGGCATTCTCTTCTCTTCTATTTTTAATACTTTCCCGGAAGTCATGTGATGATAAATTGAATCTATTTGATAATATGAATTATGTTGAATTACTGTCAAGTCATATACAACATTCTTCTTTTTGTAATAATTCTGTAAATCACTATTAGAAATGAATAATTGCTTGTGAAGTATTGGATGATTTGATGCAAGAGCATTCATTTTAAACTCAAAATGATTCTTTTTTATTTCTGGATCTTTATCAAATCCAAGATCAAATGATTTTTGTATAAATAAATATTCTTGCAGCAATACCCTATCTATAAAACCTTTTAATATCTCTGGAGTGAGTTCTTTATTGGAACCGTAGTCTTTTGTTAGTTTAAATCTTCTTTCAAAAATACCTTTTCGTAAACCTACATCTTCGAGCTGTAAAACATATCCATCTTCAACTTTAGTCTCAGAACAACTAATTACTAACAATGTGTATATGAATATTATCGTAATACGTACTATGTATGTAACAGTTTTAATCATAAAATTCCCTAAAAATATAACAAATGATTTAATATTACTTCTTAAACTCCAATATGTACATTAAATGAAGCTTAAAATTTTTAATTCACTTATTCGTAATTAAAAATTTAATTTATACAATAACAAAATCCGTTTATATTATTTATCCTCAAAATAATATTGAGAAAATTAGGCGAGCGCATTAAAGCACTCGCCAAATATAAAAATCTACTTAAATTATATTTTATTTAAGTAAGATCATTTTCTTTGTAGCCACGAAATCTCCTGCGTTTATTGTATAGAAATAAACACCAGAAGATAGATCTGCAGCATTCCAAACAACTTCATGTGTTCCTGCTTCATTTACACCATTGAATAATGTTGTTACAAGCTGACCAAGATTATTGTAAACTTTAATGTTTACATCTGATCTTGCAGGAAGTGCATAAGAGATAGTTGTACTTGGATTAAATGGATTTGGATAATTTTGTGCTAATTCAAATTTACCCGGAATAGTTACATCTTCTACAGCAGATACTACATCAAGTGGAACTGCTTTGTAAAGGAATTCACACTGATCTTCCTCAGCTGTTCTTATTTGATAACCGAAACCTTGATGACCTGAGTAAGTATAAAACCTATCCGCATAATCAGGTGTATAAACTAGGACTCTATCTCGTCCACCCAAATTATCAGTTCTCCACATAACATGAAGAGTTCCATTATCAATAACACCAGAAACATCATTTTCATCTAAATCTGCTGTTTCAGTAAGATTTAGAAGATTAGACCATGTAGAACCGTCATCACTTGTCATTGAGAAGAGATCATTTTTGTACATGTAGTAATGATCACTGAAAGCTGCACCATCAACAATTTGTTCATATGGAGAATTCATTTGTTTAAATAACAATACATATTTCGGCTCACCTTCTGCTGCTTCACTATTCTTGATCAAACAAAGGTTACTAATTAAACCTTCACTATAAGAGCCGCCCCACATTCCAAAACCGCTATCAGCTTCACCAAATGCGAACCATTCAAAAGTTTCACCAGCCATTGGATAGATAGATTCAGTAACTACACTATGTACTCCAGAAGCTTCATTCCATACCATGATCTGTGGTTTTGCTTTTGTGCTTCCATCATAATACACTCCATCCCAGTCACCTGGCCAGGTTCCATGAGTTCTCCACCATCCATCGTAACCTGGGCGACCACCTGAAGTTGTATCCAACCAATGTTCACGATATGTTGCGGTATAAACTACCACTAATTGATCATTTTCATCATATTCAACTTGAACATCTTGATATGGTCTTGCAGCATTTGCTTCATGTAAATCAGTTAACCAGTCAATAGCTTGTGTTGTGTCAAACAATGGAACACAAGTACCATCATCCATACCTGTGAATAAGTCATCTGCCCATAATTCACCGCCGTAAGAACCTTTGTGAACCCAGATCTGGTTGAATGGATGTAATGAAACAACAGTAACTTCAGAACCATTTGAATTAACTGCTAAGTCAAGACCTTCAGTTGCTGCAGTTCTTCCATGGCGAGGAGGTAATGCTTTACCAGGAATACTTGCACCAGGATTTGCATTAGATAAGTTCCAAACTTCACCATATACTGATCCATCAAAGTTAAAATAACCAAATTCCCAACCACTTGGATTTGTTACTGTTACATGAATAATTCCTTCGGCATTATCAACTTCCATTGCAGTTGTAATGGAATAATGTGGATCACCATAATAAAATGCATCGTTCTGTACACCTAATTCATCAAGACCATCACCTGCATCATTTACTTTTGCCATAGCTTGGTTCTGCATAGCTGGGCCATAAGCATATCCACGACCACCAATAGAATATGTTACATATACTGGAGTACCGTCTTTACCACCGCCAATCCATGAAACATTATATTTCACAGGATCATCACCCTCAGTTTCATGGACAGGAACCGCAGCAGATACACCATCGGTTAGATTTTGATACATGACTTGATAACCGGTATCTGATTCAGTAACATAAGCTTTTGTGTAGGTAACATGAACATCACCGTCACTATCTACCACAATTTGCTTATCCTGAGTACCAACATACCAATAGTATGTAAAGTCAACTCCAGTTTTGTCTATTAATTGTGCATCGGCTAAAGTAGCTTGCGCAAAAACTGAACCGCTCACAAAAAATAGAGCTAAAATAATTGAAAAAAGTTTTTTCATCTTTTTTCCTCCTAAATAAATTAATGAAATTGTTAATTGTGAAACAAATATTTTTTTAATAATAACCTCCTTGTATTTTATTTAACTTATTTTATTTATTATAAAAAAAATATTTTATAAATACGAATTTATTTCTTAACTAAATAGATCACTTTTTATTTTTAATTTCCATCTTATTACCGTATTCCAATTTATTATCGGTTGTAACAATTGGAAAAGATGGTACAACTCTTGGATAAGCTTCATTATTATAATGAGCACTCATATCAATTCTTGTTAAATTAACATCGTTAAATTTTTCAACATCTATATATATAACATCACTATATTTTTTCTGAAGTGAATCGACATAACTATTTAAATACTTTTCAAGAACTACAACATAATTCATACTTTCTGCTGTATCAGGTAAAACCGAACGTAGATACTTTTCTTTCTGATACACATAGCTTATATTGTCTTTCCACATATTAACATTTCTCTTTACAACATTTATCTGATCGTAACCTTTGTTATAAGCTTCTTCCGTTAAGTATTTATCTCTTATAAGATCCATAATGGCAAATTGCAGCTGCTGACCGAACTCTTTATTCTTCATTTTTTTCTGACGAAATACCAAAGGATGAATTTTAACTTCTTTTACAAAGTCTTTAACAGTATAAACTTCTTCATTAACTTTGAATAAAGGATCATCCTGAAGTTCTTCGACTTCTTTATTAATATCAGAGTAATTAACTTCTTTTTTTTGAATATCCCAGACAGCGTTATTCATTTCATCTTCTTTCTCATCATCGGTTGTTAAATAGAGTGGACCAAGGAGATTTGCTATTTTAAAAAATATGTCTGGATTAAATTCAATCTTTTTGCCTGCCATAGTTTCAAGAATAAATTGATTATAAAGTTCTTGAGCCTTCCTGGAATGATATTTATCGCCTACTTTCTTCCATCTTTCATTAAACTGCTGCTCGGTAATAATTGGTCTATCAATCCAGCCTTTGACCTTTGCAAAAAGGTACTCTCCTTCATCTGTTTTAATTGGTCCAACAACTTGATTTTTCATTAATGGTACGGTATATAATGAATCCAATATTACATTTTGTTCAGCTTCTCCCCATTCAACTTCACGGTACGGAATTGAATCTAAACCGGAAAGTTCTAAATAAACATTTTCAAAAGATTTATGACCTGACGTAAGTTGACTACTAGTTTGCTGTGCTAGATTGCTATCCGGTAAGGAGAAATAGTGAAGCTTGTACTTTCTTCCAGCCACTTTAACAGTACTTAATATTGCAGTAGAATCTACTTCTACTTTTTCGTCTGCAACTTTCGAGTAAAGCCATTGACGCATCGCTTGCTCTTTTAGTCCTTGCAGATAAAGTTGAACTTCATTAGAAGATACAATTTCATTTGTATCTGTTGCTTCCAATGCAAACATCTTTTCAGCAATTAATGAATTGATAACAATTTTTTTATCCAAATTAGTACTGCTTTTACAATACGGTGGACGAATTGTATATTCTGACCTTCTTATGAATTCACTGACAGAAATAGTAACATCTCCAATTTCTACTAGAATACTTTCTTCCGGTTCTTCTTGTTCGGGAGAACCACAAGAAATTATAAGACTTAGTCCTACAAAAAAAAATATTTTGAATATATTATTTTTCATCAATGATAATTAGTTGCCAATATCCAAAAATATAGGAAGTATTTCAATACCAATTTTTCTACCTTTTTTCATATTACTATAAATCATTTTCATACATTAAGATAAATGCACTTTTAATGTACGATATCCATATATAGAAATAACTATAAAACTTATAAACGGTAATACAAATGAAACATTCACTGCTGGCAGTCCTCCAACTGTTCCAAGATCAATAATTGATCCTTGAAGTGGAGGCATTAATGCACCTCCGACTATCGCCATCACTAATCCAGCAGCACCAAGTTTCGCATCTTCATCAAGTCCTTCCAACGCAATTCCATATATTGTTGGAAACATCAATGACATGAATGCTGATGTAGCAATTAAACAATACAAACCACCCATGCCTTGTATAGATATTACACCTAAAATCGTGATCATTCCACCAATTGCAAATAACATTAATAATAATCTTGAATTCATATACTTCATCAAATAAGTACTAATAAATCTGCTAGATAAAAAGATTACCATTGCAATTATATTGTAATTTTGTGCTTCGGCTTTAGGTATCCCAAGATTATCAGCGTATTGAATAATAAATGTCCAGCACATTATCTGAGCAGCTACATAAAATACTTGTGCTATTACACCTTCTCTATATCTTACGTTTTTGATTAGTCTTTTAGCTGAAACTATTGGATGAATTGAATTCTCATGCTTTTCAGTATTAGGCATTTTATAGAGGGCAATGACAACTAGCATAACAATTACAACAAAGCCGAGTATTACGTATGGATCACGAATAACTGCTAAATCATGTGTACGAATTGCTGCTTTTTCAGAAGCACTAAGCGTAGTAAATAGTAGATCACCCGATTCGTCTCTAGCATCTGATTGTAGAGAAGTTAAAATAACTTTTGAAGCAACAAACATTCCAAATAACGAACCAACTGGATTAAATGATTGAGCAAAGTTTAATCTACGGGTTGCTGTTCTTTTATCACCCATTGATAGGATATAAGGATTTGCAGTTGTTTCTAAAAATGCTAATCCAAATGTTAGAATGTATAATGAAACTAAGAAAAATCCGAATATTTCATATTGAGCTGCTGGAATAAATAGAAGTGCTCCTGTTGCATATAGAGCTAATCCTAAAATAATTCCTTTTTTATAGTTGTATTTTTGAATAAATAGTGCAGCAGGAATTGCCATAGTTGCATAACCGCCGTAAAATGCAAACTGAATCAACGCAGCTTTCGCTGTAGAAATTTCCATAACAGTTTGGAAAGCAGCTACCATAGGGTTGGTTATGTCATTAGCAAAACCCCATAATGCAAATAAAGTAGTAATTAAAATAAACGGAACAATAACTTGACGAGCAACCACTTTGGATTTCTCTAAATTAATTTCGTTTATTGAATTATTATTATTCATATTCTGTAAATGTTATACAACTATTTTCTTTGCACAAAATGATTCAAGCTCAACTAAATACGCGTCTAAAATAACATTATCAACTTTGCGCTTTTTAACCTTCGTCTCAACTTTTGAAATTAACATTTTCATTGCTTCTCGTCCCAGAGTTCTAGTAGGATAATCAATGTATGTTAATTTTGGATATAACATTTCTGCATATGTTTTATGGTCAATTGCAACAACACACAAATCTTCAGGTATACTTAATCCTTTTTCTCTAACAGCATCATAAAGACCTCGAGCAATCATTCCATTTCCGCAGAAAATCACTTCCGGAAGTTCACCAGCTTCATAAATCTGATTAAAACCATTATAACCGTATTCAGGAAAAAATTCCCCCTTAATAATCCACTCATCTCTAACTTCAAGGTTATGCTTTTTCATCGTATCTAGAAATCCATCCATACGGATACAACCATCACTTTTTAAGTTCCCTGAAATATGAGCAATTTTAGTTTTCCCGTTTTTAATAACATACTCTGTTAAATTTGTAGCAGCTAAATAATCATCAAATCCAATAGAATCGAATCCTGGAAATCCTACTGGTCTTCCGAAAAATACTAAAGGCGTTTTTCTCTTTTTAACTCTTTCAAAAATCCCAATTTCAAGAGTATCTAATGTTTGGCAAATAAGTAAACCATCAACATTCATTGATAATAACTTAAAAATATTCTTACTTTCAATCCTTTTATCCTCTCTTGATGCGGTAAGAATAATATGATACGATTCCTCTTCTGCAACTTCCATCATTCCCCTTACAATTGAAGAAAAATAGAGGTTGGTGATATCAGGTAAAACAACACCAATGGTTTTTGTTGTTTTTGTCGTTAGATGTCTTGCTGTTAAATTTGGAATATATTCCATTTCCTTTGCAACAGTTCTAACTTTATTCTTCATTTCCTCAGATATATCAGAACTATCTTGTAGTGCTTTCGTTACTGTAACTCTGGATATTCCGAGTTTAGCCGCTATGTCAGATTGTTTTACACTCATATTAATATATTTTACTTACACGTGTAAGATATGACTATTATTCGATAACGTCAACACTTACTTTATTATTTTTCTGATCCTCTGCAATTCTTTATTCCAAAGATCATTTTTTTTAGGATTATATACTTTTAACTTCACTGAATTTGCAATTATCCTTCTTCCTTCATTTATATCTTTAATCTTTCCAGTAGCAATTGCTTGAACTATTATGTTACCCAATGCTGTTGATTCAACCGGACCGGCAATAACTTGTAAACCTGTTGCATCAGCAGTGAACTGATTTAAAAGTTCATTTTGTGAACCGCCTCCAACTATATTTATAGTCTCTATCTTTTCATCTCTGAACAGATTAATTTTGTCAATAACTAATCGATATTTAAAAGCTAAACTTTCTAATACAGAACGAATGTACTCCCCTTTGCTCTTTGGTTGTTTTTGACTAGTTTTATTGCAGAACTTATTTATAGCATCAACCATACTTTTTGGATTTAGAAAAGCAGGATCATCAGTATCAATGTTACATCCAAAAAGAATGGCTTCAACAGCTAGTTCATTAAGTTCTGAATATGAATAAACTTCTCCCTGTGATTCCCACTCTTTTTTAAGTTGTTGTATTATCCACATTCCCATTACGTTTCGTAGAAATCGTATTTTTCCTCCAACTCCACCTTCATTTGTAAAGTTATACTCATATGATTTTTCATTTATTATTGGATTATCAGTCTCAACTCCAATTAGAGACCAAGTTCCGGAACTTATAAAAGCCCAGTTGCTCTCTAAATTTGGAACTGCTGCTACTGCACTTGCAGTATCATGACTGCCAACAGCAATAACGTCAATATTTTTTAATCCTATATCATCGCAGATAGATGAATGCAGATTGCCAATTTTTGTACCTGGCATTATAATGTCTGCCATTAGATTATAAGGCAGATTAAGACTAGAAAATATTTTTCTTTCCCATTTTTTCTCTTTTGCATTAAGTAACTGTGAAGTTGAAGCAATGGTATATTCAGATTTTTTCTTACCGGTTAATAAAAAATTTAATAAATCGGGCATAAATAATAACTTATCTGCAGATCTGAGTAGGGTGTTCCCAGATTCAACCATACTTAATAACTGAAAAGCCGAATTTATCTGCATAAATTGGATACCAGTATAATTGTACAGTTCAGTTTTCGGCATTAAGTTAAATGCTTTTTCAAGCATTCCATTAGTTCTTGAATCTCTATATGCAAAAGGAGAACCTAGAAGTTTATTATCTTCAGAAACTAATCCAAAATCTACTCCCCAAGTATCTACAGCAAGACTTTCTATATCGGTGTGCCCTTTTTGAATTGCCTTTAATATTCCAGTTTTTAATTCATCGAATAAGTAATGAATATTCCAGTTCAAATTACCAGAAATATTCTCAATTATATTTGGAAAACGATGTACTTCATGCAGTTCAATTTTCTTATCGCTTAAAATACCAACAATTGCTCTACCACTTTCTGCACCAAAGTCGAAAGCTAAAAATTTACTTTCACTCATTTTATTAAACCAATTCTCTATAAATACTTTTACCTACTTATTACCATACACAGGACCATATGTATTGCATGCATGAAAATCTGCACTTTCTAAATTATCAGTTCCAAACATTCCCCATGCACTTGGTCTAAATATCCTTTC
>JBDLIN010000081.1:0-14790 GCA_039714835.1 Bacteroidota bacterium
GCAGAACTATCCAAATCCCTTTAATCCAAGCACAACAATAGAATACTCAATTCCAGTTAACAGTACACATTATAAAGTAGGCAGTAAACAGTATCAAGAATCCAGCATCCAGCATCAAGTATCTGTTTCACTTAAAGTTTATGATATCCTCGGAAGGGAAGTAACAACCCTCGTAAACAAAAAGCAGCAACCCGGGCATCACTTAGTAAAATGGAATGGAGCAAATAATCTGAGTGGAACCTACTTTTATAGAATCCAAATCGGTGATTATACCGAAACAAAAAAAATGTTGCTGATTAAGTGACGAAGTCAATTAATCAGAAATCCCGCTCTTTTTGCGGGAATTTTATAAAACTAAATAAATAAAAGTTTTCAGAGATAAACATGAAAAAACTAATTGTGAATTATACATTATTATTTACTCTTCTAATATTACTTGTTAATTGTACATCCTCAAATAATAAAGTTGATAACAATCAGCTTTCAAAAAATATAAAGCCTATACCTCCAGGCACAGCTCATATTTGTGGAACAATAATAGAGACTCATGATACATCTGGATTATTTGTTTCTCTCATTAAGATAGATACTGTTTTTAGTTACGGACATTCAACACCTCCTTTAGCTGTTGGGACTGAGATAGAAACCAATATTTCAGAGAATGTCTTAGATTCTCTAGGGGGAAAATCTCGATTTTTGGAGATCTTGAACTCAAAAAAGAAAATATATATAGAGCTAAAATCTCAAAATCTTCCAACATTTGAAAATCAAAATAATCAACAATGGTCTATTAGTAATTTAAGTTTAAATAAATAGGAGAAGAATTATGAAAATTATTAGAAATGTTGCACTATTCATTTTCTTGATTTCACTGATTTTTATATTCTACATCACTCAAAATAGTGAATCAAAAATTCCAAGTCTTGCTTCAATTGAAAATATTGAAAAACCTACAGTTAGATCTTCATTTTCATCGAAAAACAGAGAAGATGTTCAAGAGAGATTTGAATATGAATTTGCTCGGTTAAAAGATCCAGTAAGCAACAAAATTCCCTCCAATATTCGAACTAAGGAATTAAACTTTGCTAAAAAACTTCCCAATAAAATGGATTTAAATAAGACCGCAAATAAAGTCGTATTGGAAAGTTGGGTTCAAAGAGGACCTATAAACGTTGGTGGTAGAACAAGAGCTTTAGCAATAGATCTGGATTATAATGGGTCATCAAATAAAAGGATATTAGCAGGTGGAGTTTCGGGAGGTATGTTTCTTTCGGAAGATGATGGTTTGACATGGGAGCGGACAACATCAAATTCTCAATTACCTAGTGTAACTTGTCTTGCACAAGATCCAACTAATAAAAATGTATGGTATTATGGTACAGGTGAATTTACTGGAAATTCAGCTTCATCAGGTGGATTGTATTTAGGTGAAGGAATTTTTAAATCTACTGATGGAGGAAACAGCTGGACTCAATTAACCAGCACTTATCAGGGAAGCAAATTAACTGTGTTTGACAATTATCTAGATATCATATGGAATATAGCTGTTCATCCACAAAATGGAGCAGTATATGCTGCAACTTATGGTGCAATTCTATTATCTACGAATGGTGGAACTAGTTGGGCAGAAGCTTTAGTTGGCCAAGCTGCCTCAGGTTATAGTGAAAGGACTGATGTTGTGATAGCTTCTAATGATGATGTATATGCAGCCTTAAGTAAAAATGGTATTGGTTTGAACTCAGGTGAATACGGTATTTTTAGATCAACAAATGGTACTGATTTTGTAAATATTAATCCTGCTGGATTATCATCAGATCCTTATAGAATAGTATTAGGAACAGCACCTTCTGATGCCAATACTCTGTATGTACTTGTTCAGGCAAATCAGAATGGAAGTGTTGCGACAGATCATCAATTATTTAAATATAATTCTGGATCAAATTCATGGGTAAATTTATCGGCAAATCTTCCCCATGAAGATGGAGTTGATGGTAATGCATCTTTTAGTAGTCAAGGGGGATATGACTTGCTTGTGAAGGTTAAACCGGATAATCCCGATGTTATATGGATAGGTGGGACAAATCTCTACCGTTCAACAAATGCCGGACAGTCATTTACTCGCGTTGGTGGGTATAAGAGCGCTGCTAACTATGAAGGTTATGAAAACAGCCATGCAGATTTTCATTCAATGACTTTCTATCCTAATGATCCTAATTCAATGATCAACGGTCACGATGGAGGATTATCTAAAACAAATGATGTACTTGAGCAACCTCAAAATTGGACTTTGTTAAATCAGACTTATGTAACATCTCAGTTCTATGCACTGGCGATAGATCCACAAGCTGGGAATGATAATTTAATTATTGGGGGATTACAGGATAACGGTTCGTGGGCAACTGAAAGTACTTCTTATGAAGATAATTGGTTTGATATGCTCGGTGGTGATGGTGGTTATGCTGCAGTAGCTCCAGGAGCACAAAATATGTATGTTTCTTCTCAGCTTGGATTTGTTGTTAGGTATTCTTACCAAAATAATCAATGGTTATCGAGTGTAGTTCAACCTAATGCACAGAATTTCCAATTTATTGCACCATATGTACTGGATCCAAATAATGCAAATGTTATGTATATAGCCGCCGGAAATGCAGTATGGAGAAATAGTGATTTAAGTGGAATCTCTCATAATAATTATAATGCAACTTCTGTTAACTGGTCTGAATTAAATAATTCTGCAGTTGTAAATACAGCAGTAACAACACTATCAATCTCAAAACAACCGGCTAATCGTCTGTACTTCGGTGCAACAGATAATCAGAGCAATACTTATATTGTCCGTGTTGATAATGCACAAAACAATCCCTCAGGAACAGACATTACTCCATCTGGGATCACTGGAGGATCTTACCCATCTTATGTAGGAATTAACTCGAATGATGCTGATGAAATTTTAGTGACATTTTCTAATTATAATGTTCCAAGCATATGGCATTCAAGTAATGGTGGAGCCAATTGGACTAATGTTGAAGGTAATCTTGGAGGGGAGAATGGACCTTCAGTAAGATGTGCGACTATTATGCCGGATGGTAGTTATTATCTTGCAACAAGTACTGGAGTATATTCTACTCAAACATTAAGTGGGAGTGGAACTACTTGGGCTTTGGAAGGAGCTGATGTCATAGGTAATGTAGTTGTTGACATGTTAGCATTGAGAGCTGAGGATGGATTTATGGTTGCTGGGACTCATGGAAGAGGTGTTTATAGTACTAAGGTTGGCTCTGGAAGTGCAGCAAGAGCTGTAACTGATAAGCAATCATTAACCCTCAGAGCCAGACCGGGAGAATCGGGCAGTACAACTTTTACACTTAGTAATACTGGCGGTTCTACTTTGAATTTTAATATATCAGTTAGTGGAGATTTGATATTAGCAAAGCAAACATCAAGTAATATTGTCTTAAAGAAAACTACTTCAAATCGAAATTTATTTGATAAAATAAAAAATGATGGAACACAATCAACCACATATCTAAAATTTGTAGAAAATAAAAACAAAACAAAATTAACAAAAGAAACCAATATTCTTGGTGATGATGTATGGATTTTAGATGATGGCGATGCATCTGCAGATCAATTCCTAGGCTGGGAGGATGGCACTGATCTATATTGGTATAATGAATTCAATTTAAGTGGATTTGATTTTCAACTTGATGAGATTCAATTTTTCATGAGAACGGAAAGTGCCTCAAGTAATTCTATTTATCTTGCTGTTTACGATCAAAGTGCTACTGTAGTTTCAGAAGGGTATATAGATTATAATACAAGTACTAACGGCACTTGGTTTAGTGCTACTTTAGATCCCGCACTTGATTTTAGCGATGGTGAATCTTTCTACATTGAAGTTGGGACAGATGGTACTGGAATCCCATATCCAGCAGGTATAGATGTTGATGCAACAGTAAAAGATAAAACTTTTTACTGGGATGGTGAAACTTGGCAAAATCTTAATACTATTTCCGGCTTTGAAAATGGCGCAGCTTTAATCCGTGCTGTTGGAACTGCAAGTACAACAGCCAACCAAAATCCTGTTGCTGTTGCAAATGTTAATCCTACACAGGCGAATGTTAATGATATGATAACATTTGATGGCTCGGGTTCATATGATAATGATGGAAACATTGCAAGCTATTTATGGAATTTTGGTGATGGAGCAACTAGTACACAGCAAACAGCTCAGCATTCGTATAGTCAGGCAAATACATATAATTATTCATTAACTGTTACAGATGATGGCGGTGCAACAAATCAAGCCACCGGACAAGTAACAATATCTCAATCCTCTAGCAGTAAGGTTACAGTTGTACCTTCAAGCGGAACAGTTAACACGGGAGGATCACAGCTTATTACATTGACTCTTGATGCAACAACAGTGACTGCAGGAACATATATTGGACAAGTAAATATCTCAACCAATGGCGGAAATATTACGATACCAATTGATTATGTAGTTGACGTTGAGAAGGATAATACACTTCCAGATGAATATTCACTGAGTCAGAATTATCCAAATCCGTTTAATCCTTCAACTACAATTGAATTTGCAATTCCTCAATCAGATGAGGTAACTCTAATTGTGTATGATATGTTAGGTCGGGAAGTTGCTGAATTAGTGAATGATAAATTATCTGCCGGAAATCATAAAGTACAGTTTAATGCTGCTGCCGAATTATCAAGCGGTGTTTACATATATAGACTAAAAACAAGCAGCTATACAAATACTAAAAAACTCATATTGATTAAATAACTTTGTGTGCTTTGTGCCTTCTTTGTGGACTTTGTGGTAAAAAAAAGTAACCGCAAAGTTCGCTAAGAAGGGACAGTAGAAAGTCCTATTTCTTAAAATCATAACGATTAAATGAATTTGTTGGTGTAGATGATGGGGGAGTGTTTTTCAAATTTGACCATTGAGAAATGTGAACACCCAATAATCCTATCGCTCCAAGAAATTGTGCATATCCAAGATATTCTGCAAAAGAACTAAAGCTTTTTTTCGTATTCCAATTTTGTTGCAATCTGAATTGAGCTAACATCTCTTCCTTGCTAACCAAAAAATTATTTTGTGTATTTGTGGTATTGAATGTGAGAAAAAATGATGATTCATAAAAACAATTTGTTGTGTAATTGGGGAGTAGGGGATAGTTTAATAATCTCCAATCTCTTGAAAGTGAATTCGGAGGAAGTAATTCACTACTCGAGTTTTCTAAAGAATCATTATTTACATAATTTTTCTGATTTACTTGTGAATACACAGCCGAAGTGAACAATAGTGAAACCATGAGTATGTTGATTCTCTTTATTTTCATTTTCCCTTGTTTCTCAAAACCGTTGAAACGGTTATAAAGATTAATTAAGTTTTCATTAACCAACAACTTAAGTCGTTGGTTAGTAAAATTGAAATTAACATATTAACCAGTTTACTGGTTTATGCTTTAATCTGGAATAATTTTTATTGATCCTTCAACCGGTAATTTAATTTGGTAAACTTTCCCCGATTTATTTGTTAATTCATTTTCCCTTAACCAAGGATTAAACAATTTTAATGTTTTATAGTTAATTCCGTTCAATGCAGCAAAGTCAGCCCAGTGAGCAACAGATGAATCAACATCAACAGTATAAGTTTCAAATGGTTTATACAATTCATCATCATTAATATTAAATCCATAAAGTTTAGGATTTTTAAAAATATATTTTAAAGCTACAGCTCTAGGAATATAACGCGATGTTTCTTCATTAAGAACTAGATTATAATAATTCTTAGCTTTTTGCCTTTCAATTTGATTGGCAACACCATTTTTCCCCATATTATAAGATGCGGCAGATAAAGTCCAACTCCCATATTTTTCATAAGAGTCCAATAAATATTTACAGGCAGCTTCTGTTGCTTTTTCCATGTGATATCGTTCGTCAACTTCATTATTGATTGTAAGTCCATATTTTTCACCGGGCTCTTTCAATAATTGCCAGTACCCCACAGCATTCATTGGTGAAATTAAATTTTCCAATCCGCTTTCAACCAGTGCAAAATATTTGAAATCTTCAGGAACATCATTATCATCTAATATTTCCTCAATTATCGGGAACCATCTGTTAGCACGTTTAAGATACAAAATTGTGGCAGAATGATAATATGTGCTTACAATAAATTCTCTTTCAACTCTTTCCATAATATCAAAATTCTCAAGAGGCACTCTTTCACCGGCAAATTCTAATTCTCCAGGAATATGTGGAATAATTATCTTATAATTTTGAGGATACTCTTGTGATTCATTCGCCACTACAAATTTATTTGTAGAAGTGAAGCTGAAAAACACAACCAAAGATATTGTTGATATCACACCAAGTAAAAAATACTTGATTCTATTTTTATTTCTATTGATCATTTACTTCTCTCTTTCTAAATTATTATTTAATACTCTCTTCTTAAAACTAGACTCATTAATAACTAAAGATATGACAACAATCAAGCCACCAAAAATCAAATTTTCGATTTTTACAGTTTCTCCAAAGAAAATTACTGATACTAATACCCCAAGTGGAATTTTCAGATTGTTAAAAATTGCTGCAGTACCAATATTGCTTTTTCTCACTCCGTAGTTCCATAGAAAAAATCCCAAGCCGGAAGCTATTACACCAAGATATAGTAACGTAAAAATCTGGGTTGATGAAATATCCAAGTTATTCAAATCTGTTTGTACGATAGTAAATATAAATGTAATCGTTGCAGCTCCAAAATAAAGGAGACCGAATACATCCCAATCTTTGAAGTCCTTAATCTTTTTCATCACTTTTTTATAATATACTTGTCCGAATGCAAAAGAGATGTTTGAAAATTGAATAAGTAAAAATCCGTAAATAATATTTTGAGATGAAATTTCATGACTGACAATAATTCCTGCACCAATAACAGATAAAATAGCAGTCAGCAAATAGACTAGATGAAATCTTTTCTGCAGCAAATCATTAATTGCATTAACATATATTGGTGTAAAAATTGTAAAGAGGACAACCTCATAAGCATCTAAAAACTGAAATGCGTAAATATATGCCGTATACATTAAACCGAACTGAATTGAACCAAGTAGAATTAACTTCCAAATAAATTCACTTTTAATTTTTTTGATCCTAAGAAAAGGAAGAAATACTAAAAATGAGATTAACAGCCGAATAAATGCTACCAAGTTCGAATCTAAGGAAGTCAAATTATCCTTGATCAGACCAAATGAAAAAGCCCAAATAAGGGAAACAATTAATAAATATATCACAGGATTCTTTCGATTATTAGTCCAAAAGTTACGAAAAATTCTGGTTAGGTTGTTTTAAGGAATAAAAAGACCCGGCGAACCGGGTCTTAAAGGCTGAAAAGATTACTTAATAAGTAACATTTTATTGACTCGAATGAAATCATTAGCTTTCATTTGACAGAAATAAATTCCGGATGCATAATTTGCTGCATTCCATGTGAAAGTGTAATATCCAGCACTCATATGGTTGTTAACTAATACATCCACTTGATTTCCGATCATATCATAAATTACTAATGATACATTGGCTTCTTGGGGAATTGCAAATTTAATTGCGGTTGATGGATTGAATGGATTAGGATAGTTTTGGTTTAACGCATATTCAGTTGGAATTCCTGCTTCAGCACCTACTTCTGTTATTGTAGCATAGACTTCGCTTGAAGCACCGCTCATATTAAGCGAGAAATCCTTTGCTGTTACAACATAATAATATGTGTTACCTTCTTCAACATTTAGATCAATGTGATTTCTATTTGTAGTAGTAGAGAGTAATTTTTCAGATGAAGGAACGAATCCTTGCTCTTCACTTCTATATACTTCAAAGAAATTGAAATCTTTATCCACTGCTTCATCCCAAACTAACATAACACCATTCGCAACAACTTGTGCTTGCAGGTTAGTTGGAATTGCAGGAGCTAGATCATCAGTAGAATATCCATCCATCGGATCTGTTTCAGCAATGATACCAGTTCCCGTTTTTCCTAACACTTTAAAAGTAGCCCAAGATGTGTCACCTTCAACTGTGTTATATAGTGTAGGAACTACAGCACTATATTCAATGAATTGAATTGCCTCTACTTCTTTAACAACATCCCACAATTCACCTGCTAGAGCTAATGTTGTACCAACTTCTACATCAGAAGGAATTTGAGTAATTGTTGGATAGGAAATAACACCTTTAGCGGGTACTGCATCAGTAACTTTACGTAGAATTGTGTAAGTTTTTACTGCATCTTTAGCAACACCATCATCAGCTCCAAAAGCAGTCCAAACTACTCGCACTTGGAATCCTTGATCTATTGGTATATCAGTTACACTTTGGATTGCCCCCGCAGTTATTGTTCCATATTTTAGTGCTTCAATTGAAACTCTTAGCAATGCAACCGTGAAAGCTGGATTGTGAATACCATGTGAGTGGTCGTAGTAAACCATCTCGTAGTTGTAAGCTGCTTTTAGCTCAACTTTAGTCCATGTATCATCCACATCATCATGAGGGTCATATCCATCAACAGTATCTGGATGAGGTAGTAAAGCTGCAAGTTCTTCCATTAATCCGTCAACTTCTACTTGAAGTCCTTCTTCAACACCGTCACCATCATGATCAGCATTTCCATTCCAATAGTATTTTTTCTCATCAAAGGTTTCTCCAACATTACCATGACAGTCTTCGCAAATCTCAACATGATGTGCACCAGCAGTATCAACTACTGCAAAAGAGTGACCACCTGCTGTTGGATAAATATTATCAACAACATGAGCCTCAGCCATGTGGCAATCCGCACAAGAATTTTCAATTGACTGAGCATGAGGAGATGAAGGAAGTTTGTAGCCAAATGTTACAGCATTTGTTCCAAGAAGCATATCAGCCATTGGCACATAATGTGGACCATAATGTCTATGTGATTCTTCAGTATATGAATTTGCTTCTCTTCTACTTTGATGACAGTTCATACAAAGTTTACCTGTGCCACCAACTGTAACAACTTGCCCATTAGAAAGAACAGCATCAATAGTTCTTACCTGATGTTCGTTTTCTACACTATGTGGATCGTGACAAACCGCACAAGAAATAGGTGTATTGGTTTCCATGACAGTTATTTCTTCACCATTAACAAACTGGATAAATTGTGCTCCATCGTGACATCCACTACAAGAATTTCTACCAGCTCCAGGATAACTTGGTGGATTTGCATGTCCAGAATTATCCCATTGATAAGGGAAAATATGATGAGTGCCAGCATCATGGCACCATGCGCAATTCTTTGAATCTAGTGATGAAACCATTTTTGAATCAGTTACATCGCTGCCATGTTCACTTCCAGGTCCATGACAACTTTCGCATTGGATGTTTGCTCTAGCCATTGCATCTGGATATGTAGTATACATACTATCTGCCATGCCTTCAAATAGTGAATCCGGGAATACAAATCCCCAATCATCAAATCCATCATTATTTGCATTAGGATCGAAACCAGTTGTATGACAACCGATGCAGTAAGAAGCGTAATGATCACTTAGAGTTCCCTCTAATGCTCTATCTAATATATCTGAATGTCCTGTCTCTGCCCACTTATTATAGGTAGTATTATGGCACATCCAGCAATTTGGAGAACCGGTTTTTACACCTAAGTATAGTCCAGCGTTAATTGTAATTTCAGCAGCAGCGCTGCCTTCAAACTTAATAACATATGTTCCTGCTGAATCGGGAATAAATGATATTGCTTGAGATACAGAATTTAAATCCTGTGTCGTACCGAATGTAGTATTTGCACCAGCAGGAGCTAAAACTACTGACCACACAGGAGCTGCTAATGTGGTAGTATCTTTACCAACGAGATAAATCTTTGTTTCCTTACCGACATTCATTAATCCGTTATAAGCAAGATCAAAAATATCTAAAGTATCCATTTCAGCATCACGTGGTGAAACCCCATATGTTTCAACGGATACATCTTGAGCGGAAACAGAAATTAAGCCTACTAGCACTAAAGCAGTAAGCATTGTGAAGAAATTTTTCATAGAAACCTCCATTTTGTTTATGAGATAGTAATTGATTTGTTTTTTGATTTAACTGAGTTAATTAGATCTAAAATTATTTCTTTTGAAATAGGTTTAATTCCGTAATAATAAACACCTAATGGTGAAATCTCTCTCCCTAATTCAAGACTATTGTCTGAAGTAAGAAAAATTACAACTTTGTTTTGAGTTATTTGCTTAATCGATTTTAATATTTTTGATGAATTTGGTTTGAGCATGTCATCATCTAAAATCAGCATAGATGGCGACTGTGAATGTACAACAGAAATTATTTCTAGTGGATCTTTAGTTTGATTGAAAATTGTAAAATTTCCTGTAGCTTGTATGCTTTTATCATTCAATAAATCGAGCACTATATGGTCTTGTGTCACAACTAAAATTTGCATATAGTATCACTTGCAACATACATACCAATAGGATATTTTAATCTTATGAAATTATTATTAAACAAAGCTTTAATTAAATTTTGTTTATGGACTAAAAACAAAGTATTTTAATCTTATGATTATGCTTCTATAAAGAAATTATTTTAATATTTAAGTATTGTATGTGACTTCAATGTCTCAATGAGACAAATGAGTGACACCTAGAAAACAACAATCTTGGATTATTTAAATAAGTTAATTGAGATGTTATTATGATGAGTACTACAAAAAGTAAATTCATATTCTTTTCAATTCTTCTAATTTTGTTGAGTGTGGGCATTCCGAGTTATTTCTTAATCCAGCAATTTCAGTCAAACTTTAAGGAAAGATCAGAACTTTACCTGAATTCCTCAGTTGATATGATTCTATTTAACCTTCAAAATACTATGAAAGAGAATTGCTCTAATGACATTCAAAGAATGATTGAAACTCAGACTCTAAATGTAAACGTTCATCACATTAGGATAATTAATTCTGAAGGGATTGTCTTATACTCAACATCAACAAAAGAAATTAATAAGAATATTAATCACGTAGCTCCGAGGCATCTTAAACCTATTTTTATGAATGACAGAGAGAGAATAATAAAATTAACAGAAGACAGTCATGCGTTTACTGCATTGTCAGTAATTAAAAATGAACCTAGTTGTCAAAAATGTCATGGAACAAAACCAATAATAGCCTTTTTAGATGTTGATACTCATCTAACTCCATCAGAGCAAAATTTTTATACGGGGATTTCCCATTTTATATTTTTAGGGATAGTTGTAATTATTGTTCTTGGATATGGTTTATTAATGATTTTTAATTCTTTTATTAATAAACCACTCCATCAAATGACTAATGCTATCAATCAATTAGAAAGGGGGGACTTCAATCTCCAGCTTCCAGTGAAGCATAATGATGAATTCGGAACCATCAATAAACATTTTAATCGTATGGTTCACGAACTCGACAACTCAAGGAAAAAAATTGAAGAATTACATATTGATCAACTCAGGCGTGCTGATAAGATGGTTACTTTGGGGGAAATAGCTGCAGCAATGGCTCATGATATTAATAATCACTCTGCAGTTATTATGACGAGAGCAGATTATCTCCAGATGAAGACTGAATCAGACCAATCAATGAAAGATATTAATGAAGAATTGAATGTGATCAACGATCAGGTTCACAAAATTTCAAAGACTACAAGCTATATATTAAAAAATGCCAAGAGAATATCAGCAGATTTTAATAATTTTAATCTATCATCTTTGGTAGATACTGTTGTACAAAATTTTGAACCACTACTTAAAGATAAAAACCTATCTATAAAAGCAAATTTAAATGCTAAACAACAGATAATTCATGGAAATTCTGAACAAATTGAACAAGTTATAATGAATTTACTAAATAACTCTGTTGATGCTACAAAAGAGGGAGGAAAAATAGAGATCGAAGTTAGTAAGAATGAGGAAGAGGAAGTTCAATTATCAATTAGCGACAATGGTAAAGGGATATCTTCGAAAGATAAAGAAAAAATATTTTCACCTTTTTTTACGACAAAAGCTAATGAAAAGGGAACTGGTTTAGGTCTTTATATAATTAAGAATATTTGTAAAAATCATAATGCTGTAATTGATTGTGAAAGTAAACTTGGTGAGGGTGCAAAATTTATTATTACCTTTAAAATTGATAAGGACAATTAATGAAAAATATTTTGATAATTGACGATGAATTTGAAATGCTTCAAAGTCTTGGTAAGATACTTTCACATATAACTGATTATAAAATTAATCTTGAACAGGATCCAAACGAAGCCCTTAGATTGATTGAGGAAAAACAATTTGATCTAATAATATCCGATTTGAAGATGGGCTCAATATCCGGCTTGGAAATTTTAGAATCAGCTCAAAAACAAAATCATGAATTGCCGGTTATTATGATTTCCGGCTATGGAACGATTGAAGCTAGTGTTGAGGCAATACAAAAAGGTGCTTTTGACTTTATTGAGAAACCTTTTACTTCACGCAAATTACTTAAAAGTGTTGAAAAAGCTTTGAGCAGAGGGATTGATATAAGTGATGACAATTTGAATAATGCTCAAGAAATACACGGGATTACTTATTCTAGCAAGCAAATGCAGAGTATTATTAATTCTATAGAAAAGATATCATTCCAGAATATGAATGTACTCATACTGGGAGAGAGTGGAGTTGGTAAAGAACTGGTTGCAAGAGCAATACATAAATTAAGTAAAGGTAAGCAGCATCCTTTTGTTCCTGTGAACTGCGGAGCACTTCCAGAAGAACTTTTTGAAAGTGAGTTATTCGGACATGAAAGGGGAGCTTTTACCGGAGCAGTAAAAACTAAACCGGGGCTACTTGAATTTGCAAATCATGGAACATTTTTCTTTGATGAAATTGGGGATATGAGCCTGCCAATGCAGATCAAAATCTTGCGGTTGTTAGAAGAGAAAAAAATCAGAAGAGTTGGAGGTAACAAGGAAATAGATATTGATATTAGAATAATTGCAGCAACCAATAAAAACTTGGAAAGAGAAATTGATGAAGGTAAATTTAGAGGTGATCTATTTTATAGATTGAACACTTTCCAGATAACAGTTCCTCCAATAAGAGAACGGAAAGATGATATAGTATTATTAGCAAATCATTTTCTTACTGATCTTTGTCAAAAAGGGGGCTTCCTAATAAAAAGATTTTCACAGAATGCTGAAGAAGCACTTAAAGAATATTCCTGGCCTGGAAATGTAAGGGAGTTATACAATGTTGTAAGTAGAGCATTTTATTCTTGTGCAGCGGATAAAAAGGTAATTGAAAACGATGATCTTCTTACCTTCCTGTCTACTGGAAAGCAGAAGTTAAACCAGCATATTTTCTTACAATCATATAAAAATGCTAAGGAAAGTGTAATCAGCAAATTCGAGGTTGATTATCTTACTCACCATTTAAAAGAAAATGCTGGTAACATATCGCTCACTGCTCATAAATGTGGATTGGATAGAAGATCGATTCATAGATTAATATCTAAATACAACATCATTTATCAAGACGAAAGCTAAAGTAATTGTCCATTTTTTGAACAACTACATCGGATATTTATTAAATTTGGCTGTAAAAATTTCTAATTAGGTATTACATGTTAATTTATAACACGCTCACAAAAAAGAAAGAAGAATTCAAACCGATAGATCCACCAAATGTATCAATGTATGTATGTGGACCTACGATATATGATTACTTTCATATAGGTAACGGACGCACATTTGTGATGAGTGATATTATTCGAAGATATCTTATTTATAAAGGTTTCAATGTAAAATTTGTGATGAACCTGACTGATGTAGATGATAAAATAATTAAAAAAGCGAATGAAGAGAATATCTCAACTACTGAAGTGACCGCAAGGTATGAAGCTGCATTTATGGAAGATATTAAGAAGTTTAAAATGAAACCGGCAGATCTTTATCCCAAAGCTACTGAACATATAAAGGAGATTGAAGATGTAATCGAGAAACTTGAGCAGAACGAGATTGCATATAACGTTGATGGAAATGTTTTTTACGATATAAGCAAATTTAATGGTTATGGTAAATTAAGCGGAAAGAATATTGATGACCTTGAAGTTGGTGCAAGAGTTGAAGTGAACGATGAAAAGAAAAATCCTTTGGATTTTTCAGTATGGAAAAAGTCGAAAGAAGGAGAACCAGCTTGGGAAAGTAAATGGGGTGAAGGTCGTCCCGGTTGGCATATTGAATGTTCTGCTATGAGTATGAAACATCTTGGTGAGACCATTGATATCCATGCTGGTGGGAATGATCTAATCTTTCCGCATCATGAAAATGAAATTGCACAGAGCGAAGCAGCTACTGGAAAGGAGTTTGCGCATTATTGGATGCATTTTGGATTTTTAAATATTGATAAAGTGAAAATGTCAAAATCACTTGGCAACTTTTTTACTGCTCGTGATATCCTTTCTCAATATCCTGCAGAAGCGTTACGACTTTTATTTGTTCAGTCTCATTATAGAAGTCCTCTTAATTTCAGTAAAGAGTTGATTGAATCCGCTCAGAAGGGTTCAGAAAAACTAATCAATTTTGCAAGAACATTGATAGATGGAGTTAATAAATCTGATGGAAAAGATGTAAGCTTTGACTTCGAAAAGTCTTACCATCAATTTGAAGAAGCGATGGATGATGATTTCAATACTTCGCAAGCTGTTGCAGTAATTTTTGATTTCGTTAGAGA
>JBDLIN010000082.1:0-14774 GCA_039714835.1 Bacteroidota bacterium
ATTCTCTAACATTGCCAAGCATATTTGTTAATCCAAATGGATTTTCATTTACTTGTTCAGGCAGCCCAGTTTTATTAAAACTATTTTGGTCATACAAGACATATGTAGAAATTGTTGTTGTGTCAACTCCGAATATACTTTTCCAAAATCCCTTTGCAGAATAGTCAAATGGGTCGCCATTAAAGAAGTATGCTCCTTTAGTATTTGATCGACAGGCATACTCCCACTCAGCTTCTGTAGGCAATCTATACTTTTTACCAGTTTTCGATGACAACCACACGCAATACTTTTGTGCTCCATAATGTGTCATTGTAATTGCAGGTCGTTTTCCCCGTCCCCAACCTTGATCCGGATTACCATAAAATGGGGTGGGACCAGAGATCGCGTCTATATTATTTGCATGTGCAATGCTTGCTACCTGATCTTCTGTTCTTCCCTCCTTACCGGTTTCTCTAATAAAGGCGAGATATTCATCCCAGGTTACCTCGGTTTTTCCCATCCAGAAATCAGAAATATATACTGTCACTTGTGGCCCTTCGTCTTCTTTTCGGAATGGCTCATCTTTAGGACTTCCCATCGAAAAAGTACCGCCTGGAATTGCGATCATTTCAAAATCAACAACAGAACCCGGAATTTGTTCTGTATAGTTGATAAATGAATCTACACTTGTTGCCGATGTATAGATATTAGTATTTTTTACAACTTCATATGGATCGGTTTCAGTTTTCTCATGATAGTGTCCAGTTTCAAGATGGCAGTTGATGCAACGAAGCTCATCTGGCTTTTGATCATAATAAATGTGTGCATCCTCTCCCTTTTTAGAAAGCTCTGAAGGAAATAGATTTTGATGACAATCTAAACATGCAGATTTATAAACATGATGAACTGCCGATTCGCGCAGGGATTTTTGCTCCCAATTAAGTTCGGTTGAATCCTTGAAAAAATAACCGTAAACATCTCTTAATCCGGTTGTTAATTTTGCTGTATATTTCTCAATACCGGTTGGAGGAAGATGACAATCAACACAGTTTACTTTTACACCACTCCGGTTATATACATGAGGTCCGAGTTTCCATGATTGTATGGCTTGTGGATGTACGTGGCAAGATTCGCAAAATTCATTAGTGGATGATGCTTCATAACCATAATTCATGATTATAAGAAAGAACATACCAAGAATAAAAATTAACAATTTTGTAAATAGTACTTTTTTCTTTTTAATCTTTTTCCACATAAATTTTATAGATGTCAGTTTACTCAATAGGTTCTAGAAAAATGTTTTTAAACTGAATTGGTTTTCCTTCACTTTGAAAACCTATTTTGCCATAGCTCACAGAAGTGTTTGTTGCTTTATTTTGCAGCACTCCATTAACATATAGTGTGATAGTATTTTCTTTGCAGATGATTTCATATTTATTCCACTCGCCGGGAGAATTCTCACTATTATCATTATGCTTTTCTATTCGTCTAGAATCTTTATTTATATGTTCATCAAAATCTGTTCCGCCTATTACATAAAAGTCCCCTGCATTTTCGGACATTAATTGTGCCTCAATACTTTTAGGCCAAACTTTATCTGGCGGACTAATATGCAATAGCACGCCGCTATTGCCAGGTTCTTCCGGCCATCTCCACTCCAGAACCAACTTATAATTTGCATACTCAGTTTCAGTTCTAAAATATCCGATTGGTTTACCTGAACAATCAATCACATTGTCCACAATAGTCCATACGGTATCAACATTAACTGTACTGTCAGGGACATATTTAGTCCATCCGGAGAAGTCATTTCCATTCCACAAGTTTATTCTTTCAGTGGGAATATTAACATTTTCGGAGATTGATTTAACAGTTTCACTCTCTGGTTTTTGGTCACAAGAGAAGACAAGAATAGAGATCAAAAAAATCCATACAATTGGTTTATACATTTGTACTTTCCTCCTCCAGATAATATTAAAAATTATCACATTTACGATATGCATCAATTACTGCCATTTCACCTTCTTTTCCAGGCTTACTGTTTCCATGCTCCATTCCCAAAATGCCATTAAACTCTTTATTATGAATATGCTTGAAAATATTTTGATAATTAATTTCACCTGTTGTCGGTTCTTTTCTTCCGGGATTATCACCCATTTGGAAATAAGCGATTTCATCCCATGCGAGATCAATATTTGGAATCAGATTTCCTTCTTGTATTTGCTGATGATACAGATCATCTAAAATCTTGCAGGATGGACTATCAACTGCTTTACAGATCTGATAAGCTTGAGGAATTTTTGTTAGAAACAGACCTGGATGATTTTTAAAATTTAGTGGTTCTAAAACCATTATCAATCCATGTGGTTCCAATATGCTGGATGCTTGCTTTAAAGTTTCTACAACGTTAGCTGTTTGATAATCGAATTTCAGCTTTAAATCAATATGTCCGGGGACTACAGTCATCCACTTGGCATTTACACGTTTTGCAACTTCGATAGATTCTTTTATGTCTTTTAGAAATTCATCTCTATAATCTTGCTTTCCACATGCTAAGTTTGGCTCTTTCCAATATATTTTATGTGCAACGAATACTCCCATCTCCATGCTGAGATTGGTCATGGTTTTAGCAATTTTCTCCTGAAGTTCGATTGATTTGTCTTTCATCCCGTTATCTTCCAACGCAGTAAATCCTTGCTCAGACATAAATTTGAGCTGATCAATGAGATCTTCACCAGCATTATGTTTGAACATACCAAAATGGGGTGCATATTTTAGTTTGAAACTATTACTATTATTTGGAGCATCACCTTTAGTTTTACTTAATATTGAATTGGCTCCAAGCGATAATGAAGCAGCGGTTAGTGTCGAGGTTTTAATAAAATTTCGTCTTAACATTCAGTTACCTTTTGAATAGGTTTTTGATAATATGATTTATTACTAAATAAAAAAGTGTGACTAATTCTTATCTTTATCCTTTCTAAATAATGACAATCCACCAAAACCACTTATAATTGCCATATAAAAACCAAAGTCATACCACCAGCCGGTATTAAAGGTTTCGTATATTGTAATGGATTCATTAAACAACCCATATATCAGTGAGATTGGGGCAATCCACCCATGCCATATACCAGAAAAAAAGCCGGCAGGATCATCAATTCCACTTGAACCTCCACCAGGAAAACAACCAATAAGCAATATTCCAATTATGAAAAGAGAAATGAAATTTCTAAGTTTTTTATGATTCATCTTGTCTCCATATTTATATATACAAATATCTTTTAATTTTTTGCGTTGGGGTTTTTTCAAAAGGTTCAATCTGTTCAGTAATTTTTGTAAGCTTTGAAAAAGCATTTAATCGATCATTTGCGTTTTTATGAATATCGTCAAGAATTTTATTAACAATTTTTCTGGCTTCAGGTTCATTCATTTTTTGGATTTCAAAAATATCATCTATCTGTTCATAATTAAGATAAATCCGTGCGAACAGAGCACCATCCTTATCCATTACTAAAGATTCTGCAACAAATTCTTGCTCATTAACAATTGATTCTACTTCCTCAGGATAAATATTTTTACCATTCGAACCAATGATTACATTTTTCGATCTCCCTTTCAAAAACAAGTAACCATCATTATCAATTACTCCAAGATCACCTGATCTAAACCATCCATCGTCAATTAAAACTTCACTAGATTTTTCAGGATCCTTATAATACCCTTTCATCACACTTGGGCCTTTGATAAGTACTTCTCCCTCACTAGTATCTTTATCAGGATTGTCAATTTTGATTTCTATTCCTTCCAATGTTAAACCGGCTGATCTGAATCGCACATCAAAATTATCTGTTCCAGTTACAAGCGGAGAAGTTTCTGTAAGGCCATACCCAATTGAATATGGAAATTTAGCTTCAAGCATAAATTTTTCAACATCTTCAGCTATTGCAGAGCCACCTATACAAAAAAGTCTTAAATTACCTCCAAAGGTTTCTAATAATTTTTTCCCTGCAACTTTATTCATTTTCTTTCTTAAAGGGGAAAGCTTATATAAACTCCTTGTTATACTCTTTTTGTTAATCTCTCCAAGAATTTTATTTCGATATATTTTTTCAATTACGAGAGGGACTGAAAGCATTACAGTTGGTTTAACAATTTTTAAAGCCGGTAAAAGAGCAGCAGCAGTAGGCGGTTTTTTCATATAGTAAACGGAACTACCGCTGAGAATCGGAGTGATAAAACCCAAAGTTGCCTCATAAGTATGATACAAAGGAAGGATAGAAAGCAATTTATCTTCTTCAGTGAGCTTTACTAATTTTGAAGTTGCAACAGCATTATAAACAATATTCTTATGTGTAAGCATAACTCCCTTTGAGTGCCCCGTAGTTCCAGACGTATAAAGAATTAGAGCAATATCACTTTCCTTTATTTCATCGCGTGCAAGACCAACCATTTTTAAAGCAGCAAATTTTATTTTTTGAAATTCTTTCAATCCTTCATTTACAACGGACTTAATCTTGTCAGTCTTTGTCTCATCGGGAATGATAGAAAAGTCATCTAATAAAACTTTAGTAGTTAAAAAATCAGAAGAACATTCTTCAGCTTTTTCATATTGCTTAGAGGAGACAAAAAGAACCTTGCTTTCCGAATGCCGTAATATGTGATGAATTTCAACAGATTTGAACTCTGTCATTATTGGTACTGCAACAGCTCCCAAAGTAGTTATAGCAAAATATGAAATTCCCCAATTCACACTGTTTTCACTTAGTATAGCAACTTTATCACCTGGTAAAATCCCCTCATCTACTAAAAACTGTGAGACTGAATTTACTTTTTCTTGAAGTTGTTTATAGGTCACAGCTTCACCATCAACCCACGACAAGGCAACACTGTTTTCATATTTTGTGGAACTAAAGCTAAGGAGTTGGTCTAAGGTAAGTTTATTTAACATGACAAAAAAATCTCCTTAAATAATTATACTTTTTAAAATCGTAATTTTGTCAACAAATTGAAACCACTTTTTACTTAAATAAAAAATTATCTCAAATAAGATTTTCTATTGAGTTTAATGCTTATGAGGAATTCCAGCTAAGTGCATTTTCAAATGTTCATCAAACTCAATAAAATTAATCCAACCAGCGTTTGCATCTTCTTTGCAATCAAGATTTTTAATATATGGTTTGATATCAATAAGAGGAGTGTTATCGAACGCATCTATACCAGAGATAGATATAATATTCTTTTTAATGTTTAATATTTTTACAATACTTAAACCAATGGGATTTGGTCGTACAGGAGAGCGGCTGGCAAAGAGACCAGTTGAATGATTATCTGCCCAAGGTGGAGATATGATATTCTTATACTCCTCATCAAGGCGGTCTAAGTAATAGAGAACATAGATATGAGTAAATTGTTCAAGTGATTTTAAGGCTTGTTCAAACTTAGGATCAACGTCAATTGTAAAATCACCTTCGACTTTTTCATCAGCTTGATATGGTGCATTATCTTTATATGGAGTGTGAATAGTTCCTATTTGTTTTAGTTCAAAGTTCATATCGATATACGTTTGTTTCTCTTTGTTGGAATCCAATTCTCTGATACAATCGGTTAGCTGCCTCTCTTTTAGGATTTGAAGTTAAATCAACTTTTTTTATTCCCAATTCCTTTGCTTTCTGAATTGCTACAAGTATGATTTTTTCTCCTATTCCTTTTCCACGTACATTGCTGTCAACTACAACATCTTCAATTCTTGCTAACATTCCAGTTGGAATATCAACTATAACTAAAATCAAAATCCCAACAATTTTATCTTTGACTTCTTTATTAAAAGCAGCAAAGAAAATTGAATTCTCAGATGAGACGATTCGCTCAAAATCACTAGTTGAAAAGTTAATTTCTGCTGATGTCAGCTGAGAAAGGAGCTCTTTAGCATCAATATAGAACAGTTCTGAAAACTCAGTTATCTCCTTAATTACAATATCATTATTAATGTTTTTCATTTTCTAAATATTTTAATTTTCTTTATCGTGAATGTTTTCAATAGAGTTAGTTAAATATTACATCGAATAAGTTAATCCTAAAATCACATCCATTTGGTTATAGATCACATCTGTTTTGGAATTTTTAAAAATGCCAAATAGATTGAAATTTCCAAATAGTTCTCCGCTATAACCATAACTAAAACCAAGTGTTATACTTAAATCATGAAATTTAAATTCTGCACCAGATCGAATATGAACGATATCCCAAGTAGACAAAACGAAAGGATTAAAGGACTCTGGATTATAAGCTGATTCATCCGTACTGATTCCACCGTAGTATATAAAGTTATCACTAAAAATATATTTAATTCCAATTCCAAAATTGAATACACTTTTCAAAGAATAATTTACATTATAATTAATTGTTCTTTCTGAGGACTGACCAATAAAACTGCTTGGCTCCATTACTAAGAAATCTTTAACTCTGTTAAACCATTCAGCAGAAAAGTATAAAACAGTATTACGCCAATAGTATGCCCCACCAAAACCAATTGATATAGGGGACTTATAATATGCAGTTAGATTTTCTTGGGAGTTACTTATAAATTCCGGAGTTTTGTTTTGAAGTGAATCAGCATTTGCTCTGGAAATTAACATGGAAGCATTTCCACTTCCAGATATATTTATGCTTGGAGTTGTAAGGGATAAGCCAAGCATTAATTTCCCCATTTGATACGAGATTCCAAATTTCCATAATAATCGGTAATTATAATAATTCAGATCAATCATCGATGTGAAATTTTTTGTTTCTTCTGCTACATCATAAGATTGGGTTATAGTTTGCTTCATTAATTTTTGTGATCTGTAAGCAAGATACATTGTTGAACCGAATCCTAATTTACTATTTATTGGTTTAGACCAAGTGAGTCCATACCAATATTCGTTTAGGTTTTGATCTATTGAAAGTTGATCAGACTTATAGTGATCATTATAATATGGGGTTATAGATCTACCGGTTGAATTAAAATTAAAATCTTGTCTTGCTAGATAAGAAATAACAATTTGATCATCACCAAGCCAATGATAGGGGAGTCTTAAAGCAAAAATACCCTGCGAAGCGTTTGTGTACCAGTAATCTAATTTTAGATTTGAATTAAGAATATTATTAAAGTTTAGATAGATAAATTGAAAAGAACTGGTTGTTAATACTAGAGATGAATCCTTTGAAAATGCCATTGCACCTGGATTATAATATGTAGAACTTAAATCAGAAATGGCTCCGATGACAGTATTACCAAGTAGTCCACCGTATGTACCATATTGTTTTGACCAATATTGAGTATCCTGTGCCTGTGATAAAGTTGAAAGGCAAATAATTAATATTGAAATTATTTTTATTTGTTTTAACAAAATCTTATAACCGTTAAATTACTCATTAAAAAGAAAATTACAATTTGCAAATATATATACTTCTATCATTTTAGAGTAATTTAATCTCAAGGAGCTTTTTATCTGTAGTTAAAATCCTACGCTTACCCCTACACTGATCCATGGTTCACCAGCTTTATAAGGTGAGTTCTCATCTTGAATTACATCCCATAAAGCCATTGCATAAAGCCAGGTGTTTCCTCCAATTCTATGTGAATAACCACCACCGAGCAATAAAAATGGTACCCAGTTTCTATCACCCTCTATTAATTCAGTTCTATGCTTATAACTGTAATACGCAAACTCTGCATGTGCAAAAAGGGAAGGAATGACTCTATATCGAGTAAAAACCGATCCGCCATAATTGTTTGAAGTAACCGCTGTTCTATAACGAGAGTCATCAACATACTCATACATAAGTTTTACTCCAGCAGAAAGCTTTGGGGTTACTTTGTATCCTACCATAGGCTCAATACTTATTCTGAAATAATCTCCTAAGAAATTAAATCCAATACCGCCGCCAAAGTATACTTTTGATTCTTTCTGACTTTCATGCATTGAAGGAGGTTGAGATTGTTTGGTTTTAGATGTATCTGTTTGTTGTGCAATATTTAAAGAGAAACTGATTAGAAGAAACAAGATTATATTTTTCATTTTATTAGCCCTAAATTGTTTTTATAAATTGAATTGAATAATTGTTATAAAGTAGTAATAGGAAAAACTAAAATCAAACAGAACAGATAATAAGTAAAGATTTTATTTTTGAGGGACTATAACTTTTTGTTCTCCGATTTCAAGAATTATTATTCCATCTTCGGTAAAATTATTTTTTCTGATCTCAGAACGCATTGTGTTTACAGCCTCACCAGTTGAGTCATAAGCTTCAGCAAAAGTATCATAATGTATGGGGATCATTTTTTTTGCATTCAGATCGGTCATGATTTTAATAGCATCAGCTGGATCAGTGTGTCTTCCTCCGCTATATTCTCGTGGATGAATCGGTGCAATCGGCAGAAAAGCTAGATCAATATTTGGAAATCTATTCCTGGTATCTTTAAATATTTGAGTTTCCGGTTTGTATCCGGTATCACCACCAAAATAAACAGTAATTTCGTTATATTGAATAATATAACCGGTATAACTTTTATCCAGCCAAGCTGCATCAATTCCATATCTCATTCCGTTATGAAGGACTGGCACAGATGTGATTTTGAGCCCATCTTTTTCCCAGCTTTGCCAGAGTTTAATCTCTGAGGAGTTAAAATCATAGTTTGGAATGTAGACTAATCCTTCTTGCGGAACGAGGAGTTCTTTGGTTTTCGGTTCAATCATATCAAGCGAACCTAGAGAAAGATGATCAGCATGAAGATGTGAAATAAGTACAACATCAATATCCGGAAGATTTTTAGGCTCTATTCCTGGTTCAACTAATCTTTTAGAAATAAAGGCAGTTGTCTCTGTAAAGACTGGATCAGTTAATATAAATTTATCATCAATTTGTATTAGTAGTGTTGCATGTCCAACCCAAAGAACAGCAAGTCTCGCATCATCTCTGATAGGATTAGTAATTTTATTTTCAATAACCTTTGGAGAACTTAAAAGAGTAGAAATACTACTCCCTACTGAATTTGATGTCGATAATATAGCTGTACACGAATTAAATATTATTGCTAATAAAATTATTGATACTACAAATAGTTTCCTTTGCGACTTTCCGTCTTTGCGGTTTATCTTTTTTGTCCCTTTTTTCCGCATCAGAAATACTTTAATCTTATTGTGAATATCCATTCTGAATGGTTGAAACCTGGGGAATAAGTTGTTTGAATTCCTAGTATTCCGGCAAATAAATAGATACCTGCTTCATAGCTAAAACCATTAGAACCATTGAAATTATAATATGATGCTGCTAATGAAGCTGACATATATTCTCCTCGTTGCCAAAGGGGGAAATAATATCTTGCCCCGCCTCTAAAAAGCCATTTATCTTTGATATTTTTTTCTAAGTTCAAAAATTCAGGGGAAAAGTATAACTCAACAGAACCACTCTGCCTTACTAATGGTTCAGCAATTAAGTATCGCCATGGAGAAAGCTTTTTGTTTATGCCAAATGAATATAATATTGGGGTAACTTGCCAGCGCATTCCAAATTTCATCCCATCAAGTGATGTACTCCACTGTGGACTAGGAATTAATTGGATTACACTCCACATAAATGTAGGATGAATATCTGGTTCGGTAACTGTTTCTTTATAATTTTCTTGAGCATAATTTAGATTTGAGATTATCAGAAGTAAACCGAGAATAAAAAGAAATCGTCTGAATTTAATATTTATTAACTTTAGCATAGATCAAAATTAAATATTTATACTTTTAATAAACATGCCTTAAATTGCCCCTAATGGTGCAAAACTTTAAGGAGAATTAAAATGAAATCGAAATTAATATTAATTTGTGGAATCATAACTTCGCTGAATCTTTTTTATGGATGTTCTTCATCATCAGCAATTAATGATTTCTTTGGCATTGAAATGCCGCCGAGTGAAGTAGATTATTTTAAAATTGTTGGTTATACTGAATTTTCGGGAGTATCATATCAAAGTACAGGAAACATGAATCCGAATCTCTATGCATGGGCAGGAATTGAAGACACCCAGGTAAGGATTAAAATAACTAATAACTCTGATGAGCCGGTTAAAGTAAATTATATTGAGGATCAGTACCTTCTCGTTGAAAAGGAAGGGGATGAATTTGTGCTGAATAAAGGAGATATGCTCGATTATAATAACCATGACCCGATCATGCCTCAAGGAAGTATGGAAATTGTTCTAGAATTGCCAAAGGATTATTTAAATGCATTATATTTCGGCCGCAATGATGATTTTGCCAATGATATGACTAGAGAGCAAAACACAGTCTTTTATGATAAAGAGAGAATTAAAAATCTACAGATTAAATTAGGCTATACAAAGACAATAATTCTTAAACCTGTAATTGAATACACAAAATAATTATTTTGATCTGACAGTAAAGAACAGAACAATTGTCACAGCTACTGCAGTAATAGCTATCACAGGTTCTAATATGCTTGGAGCAAATGGCTCCGAAGGTACACTTGCTTTTGTAAAAGGGAGAGAACTGTTTTCTATAAAGGCTAAATTATTATAACTAATGGTATCTGTTTTCGTAATCTCAAATGTATCAGCTTTAAGAACCATCCCTTCATTATTTACAACATAATTTCCGGTTAGATCAAATCTACGTTCAAGTAAATACTCACCAAATAGACCATCTCTGAAAAGATCTGTATATTCGACTCCGGCATGTGAAATTACAAAATCAATAGTGTTAGAGGAAGAAAAATCATTTGTAATTTTTATTCCCTCCTTACTTAGACCTGATATTACTCTGTCATTCAATATTGAATATTCAGTTGGAGTTTTGTTTTCTATATTAAAAATAATTTCAGAATCGTTGATGACTGATGAAATATTTTGAGTGGAAATATCTACTAATAAATTAATTCTCTCAAGATTGGATAAAGTTTGAGAATATATTTTAATACTGACAGTTGATAACAGTAGTGCTATAACTATAAACGGGATTATTTTTTTCAAGATAACAGATAATTATGATTAATTAAAAATTAACTTAATCAATCATTGAGATAAAAATCAATGAAATATTTTTTTGAAATATAAATTTTCAATTTTACATAGATACAACCACTCAAAATTTCTGCTTTTTCTTTATCTTTAAACAAAATATTTAGAAGTAAAATATTGTTGCAAGGTTGTAAGTAATAAATGCTATTATCCAAGCAACAGTTGTAGTATAAACAGCATAAAAAAGTGTCCATTTCCATTTCCCGGCTTCCCGGTGGAAAACAATACTTGCTGCAAAACAAGGGATATACAGCAGAACAAAAACCATAAGCGCAAGAGCAACCGCTTTATTATAATTTGGATTGGCAAGTAATTTATTTCGGAGATCCTGAGAAGTTTCGTCAACTTCTCCAAGTGAATAGAGAGTTCCCATCGTAGAAACAACAATTTCCTTAGCTGCAATTCCTGTTACTAAAGCAATTCCTAATTTCCAATCGAAACCTAATGGAGCAACAATAGGCTCAATAAATTTGCCGAACCTCCCAGCAAATGAATATTCCAATTGCTTCCCAGCTTCTGTAAGTTCTAATTTTTCCAGGACTTCTGCTTTTTCATCTTCATTATAAATTTCAGATGAGGTAACATCATTTCTGATCTGCTCATATTCGTTTTGAATTTCATCACTTTTTGGATAATTACTCGCAATCCATATCAAAATTGCCGCAGCTAAAATTATGGTACCGGCTTTTCTCAAGTATAACGATGCTTTATGCCACATTTGCAATACTAGAATTCTAAATGAGGGCATACGGTAAGGAGGCAGCTCCATTACGAAAGGCTCAGATTCACCATGAAAGAAGGCACTTTTTAATAAACGAGCAGTTAAAAGCGCAACGAGAACACCCAAAAGGTAAATTCCAAATAAAACATTTCCCGCTTCGGAAGCAGTGAAAAAAGTACCTGCGATTAAAACATACACTGGAAACTTAGCACTACAGCTCATAAAAGGTATTATTAGTAAAGTTGTTATCCTATCGCTTTTATTCTTTAATGTACGGGTTGCCATGAATGCCGGAACTGAGCATCCAAAACCGGTGATCATTGGGATAAAAGATTTTCCGTGTAAACCAACTTTGTGCATCACCTTGTCAATAACAAAGGCTGCACGTGCCATATACCCCGTTCCTTCAAGGAATGAAAGAGCAAAAAAGAGTATCATAATATTTGGTAGAAAGACTACAACTCCACCTACACCAGCTATTATTCCGTCAACAATAATTGATCGAGCGGTTGGCTCAGTAACGATCTCACTAACCGCAATTCCAAGCCAATTAAAGAAATGCCCTATCCATTCCATAGGTGTCTCGCCAAGTCTAAAAGTTAGATGAAAGATAAGCCACATAAAAAAGATAAAAAGGGGGAGACCGGTAATTCTATTTAGCAGAACACTGTCAATTATTTCCGTGCTTGTTTTCTTTTTTTTAGGTGCGAATTTAACGGTTTCTTTTATAGCACCTCTAACAAGAGCATGCCGTTCCTCATTAAGCATCAGTTCAGGATCACTGTCGTGCTCCTTTTTTGTTTCATTAAGCGCTTCCAATAAAACGTTATTGACTTTGATCCATATTGGATTATCTTTAATAAGTTTATAAACATTTTTGTCATTAACGAGCAGTTTTATTGCAAGCCAACGGGGATAATATTTACTTGATAGATCTTCATCTGTTGAGAGAATTTCTACTAACCGGTCAATGAATTCCTCGATAGAAGCAGAGAAAGACAACTTGTTTTTCTGGATTAAAATCTCACCGGTGTAAAGTTCAACTATATGATCAAGTATATCATTTACCCCCCTGCCATCCGTTGCAGAAGTTGGGATAAAATGAGTACCAATAAGTTTTTCAAGCTGATCAAGATCAATTTCAGTCTTCTGCTTTTCTACTTCATCGTACATATTCAGAGATACTATAAGATTTGCTTGAATATCTATCAATTGTGTAGTAAGGTAAAGATTGCGCTCTAGATTAGTAGTATCAACAACATTAACAACAACATCAGGCTGTTCGTTTAAAATATATTCTCGGGTTATAACTTCCTCGGGAGAATAAGTAGTTAAGCTGTAAATTCCCGGAAGGTCAATAATTTTAATATTGAATCCACGGTGTTGAATTGTCCCTTCATATTTTTCAACTGTGACACCGGAGAAGTTACCGACTTTCTGATTTGCTCCAACAAGTTTATTGAAAAGGGAAGTTTTTCCTGAATTTGGATTACCGGCAAGTGCAACTAAGATTTGGCCACCATTCATGCAGAACCCTCGACAGAATTACAATAAAAGAACCTTTCCCAAATCCGGTATCCAGTATCCAGTATTCGCGCTTTCAGCGGGACAAGCCAGTATCTATATTCTAAAAAATTCCCCAACGCTTTTTCCTGTTTCCATTGCTCTTATTGATCTCAACAATTTCAACTTCTATATTTTCTGCTTCTTGCAGTCTAAGTGATAAATGAAAACTATTGATAGTAACTTCAATAGGATCACCCAACGGAGCAACACGTACAACTATCAATTTTACCCCCTTTACAAGTCCCATATCCAAAAGTCGATACCTAATATCACCTTGAGCGCCCATTTTTGTTACTTTAACTGTATCGCCGACTTTTATTTTGTCCAATGTAACTTTTGGTTGTTCAGAGCATTCAAGAAGAATTTTTGAGGCAAGTTCATAACCTAGAGAAATTTCATTATCATCTTTCAGAACAGAAATCTTTCCCCTGCCATTTTTTCTGCTTTTGATAGAAATTTCATCACCAATATCCAAACCCATAGATCGAATATTTTCAACCGCACCAATACCGCCGTCAATATCTACTACTTTGCCCTTCTGGTTAATTTCGCAATATGAAATTCTGCTTATCATTTTCAAATGCACTCAAATTTATTATTTAAACTTAATCTTAATAGGGTGCAAATGCAATGTAATTAATTATGGTGCAATTCTGGGTTAGTTTAAGAATTGTAAAACCTGTCTATCGTATAATTCGTCACAATTTAAGTAACAAATAATTAATTATTCAATTTCCTATTATCAGTCCTTAAAGTATTAGTTCCTTTCTAAATTCATAATGTTGTGCTGTTTCTTCATATCTCAATAATACTCGCTGTGCATTTTCTGGGATATAGGCTATTTCATAATTTTCGCCTGCGAAGGTCTTTACGGCATCAAGGGAATCGAATTGAAGAATCAGAAAGAATTCTACTTCATCCTTTTTATTCTGTACAGAAATACTAACTTTTTCTAATCCATTTACTCCTTTCTTTTTTACAGCAGGGAATACTTCATTAATAAGCATGTCTTCGTAGATAGGGGCATTTTCTATTGTTGTCCAACCTCTCCAAGTTCTGATAATTTTTAGTTTTTTATCCATTGATTTCCTAATTTAATTATTAATTCATGTTACGCATAAAATATATTAAGAGTTAAAATCCAATTGTTTTTGCTGTAATTTTGCCTCCGCCCTAAAGGACTGAGATTTTACTAAACCCAAACTATCTGGGCTTTTCCGAAGGAATCCTTGGGATAGCCCTTACACAAAATCTGCGTAAGGTGAATTATTAATTCACTTTAAATAAGTAGACCTGGCAGCGTTCTTGCTTGTTGCCAACGGTTTAGATATGGGGCGCTTGACATTTTACAACGCTTCTTTTTCAATTTACTACTATGTTTATTTATTGCTACCACCTTCATTTTTATCACTATCTGCCAAATGCCCTATATTTTTT
>JBDLIN010000083.1:0-14733 GCA_039714835.1 Bacteroidota bacterium
TTATAATCAGTCACCTTTTATTATTTTGTGTCTTATATGAAATAAAAAGCTAATAGATTATATCAAACATAAAAAACTAGCATGAAAATACTCTTAGTCTATAATAATTTCGCGGGAAACGGCAGAGCTAAAAACACACTCCCCAAAGTAGAAGTATTGCTAAAAAAGTACAATATTGATTATACCCTTGCAATAACTAAACACAAAGGTAACGGGACAGAAATTGTGGAAACTGCAGACTTTGCACAATATGATGGATTAGTTGCTGCTGGTGGTGATGGAACTCTGTTTGAAGTTATCAATGGATATTTCAAAAATAAATCTGAAACACGAATTCCAATTGGGATCCTACCAGTTGGAACCGGTAATGCATTTGTACGCGATATGGGATTAGATAATACTCAAATTGAAGAGGCAATTGAAATTATTAGTAAACAGAAGTTGAGAAAGGTTGATGTTGGTAAATTTCACACGCAAGGAGAAAATTATTATTTCTTAAACATTATTGGTGCTGGATTCGTAGCAGATGTAAATGCAACTGCTCAGAAACTTAAAATGTTTGGAAATCTATCCTACACAATTGGTGTGTTTTACCAAACTCTTCTTTTACACTCAACCAAAATGAAATTAGAGATTGATGGAAAACAAATTGATTCAGACTCAACTTTTATTGAGGTATCAAATACTCGATATACATCCAACTTTCTTATGGCGCCAACTGCTGAAATTGATGATGGTTTGCTGGATATTACATTAGCTCACAAACTTACACGAAGAAAATTATTAAAAACATTTCCAAAAATATTTACCGGCGAACACGTTAATGCAGTTGAAGTAGAGACCTTTAAAGCTAGTCATATTAAAATAGAATACGACGAACCAAAAGTGCTGACACCTGATGGAGAACTGATTGGAACAACACCTGTTGAAATAAGTTGTCTTAAACATGCCATAGAGGTTTATTGGAAATGAAATATGTCCTTTCCCTTTATTTATGGTTTGTTGGGTTTATCTACTTTGTTTTCTTTTTTTCTTTCGCAATAATAGTCTCATATATTTTCTCTCCAAATCGATATACTCCTTGGTTACAAAAGATCTTGCAGTTTTCCTTTAAAATTATGTTAATTGATGTTGCTGTTGAGGGTCTCGAAAATATTATTCCAAACAAAACATATCTTTATATGGCAAATCATGTTTCCCTTTTCGACATTCCTCTACTTGGGGGATTTGTACCAGGATATGCCCGTGGAGTTGAAGCAGACCGGCAGCATAAATGGCCTCTTTATGGCTGGGCAATGAGACGATTAGGAAATATTCCAATTGATAGAAATAATATTTTTAGTTCACTAAAAAGTATGAACGAAACAGGGGATGTTCTTGCCGAAGGTAAATCTATGATAATTTTACCTGAAGGTCATCGAACAATGGATGGAGAACTTCGTCAATTTAAGTCATTTCCTTTTCTTTTATCTAAAAAAGCAGAAGCTGAAATCATTCCAATTGGTCTATCCGGTTTATATACTTTAAAGAATAAAAATTCTTGGGTAATAACTCCAAACAGAGTAAAAATCAAATTTGGAAAACCTGTTTCCCTTGAGACAATTCAACAACTTTCCACAAAAGAGCTGCGAGAGAAAGTACGAGAAGAAATTAAAAGCTTAATTGAGTATATATAAAATTGTGAGTTATTGCTTCTCCAAAATCTCTTTTAAGTTATCCAACCCTTGATGAAGATCTTTTCCAAGTTCAGCATCCATGTCCATAAAAAGGAGCATCAAATTGGAAGGATACGGCATTTCTCCTTCGAAACCCCATTTGACGGATGTAGTTACTGAATCAAGGCTAGTGAATGTTAAGTAAGCAGGTGAAGTCGATTCCCATGGTTCGAGAAATCTCAATTCATAATCGATGCGTTTTCCTTTATCAATCATAGTAATTTCCTGTTCTCCTTTACCAACATCCGGATGATCACTATCCCATGCTGAAATAAATCCGACAGTTCCATCAATTCCGACATACTCACGTTTCATATTTGGATCTATTTTTGCCCAAACAGAGAAATTCTCTTGGTTTCTTAAGTATTTAGTATACTCAAACACAACTGAAGTTGGTTTGTTGATTGTAGTGTCTCTTTCAACTTTAAATTCACTTGGAACAAGTGCTGCTATAACCAATACAATAATCACAAGAACTATTAAAAATATTATTAAATTTTTAATCAATTTCATTTTATTCCTCGCAATATTTTATGAATAATAAAAGATACTAAATTTGAAATAATCTGCAATGTTTTTTATGCAGCGGGTATTGCAAAAGAAACCATTCAAATTGTCTCCTAATAGATGGTTAGTCCACTCAATTACCAAATTGAGTATTGTGCAATTCATCAATCGAAATTTGAATTAATTTTATTTTCTTGATTTTTTGTGCCGGTTCTTTTTCGTCCGGCTTCAAATCCAATGCGGATGAATAATATGTTACAGCTTTTTCATAATCTTTCTTCTGCAGGCATTCATTACCTTTATTAATATTGTCGGTGTAAGATGCATCAATCTCAGGTTTTAGTTTTTTAACTTTTATTGCATCACCGCCTTCGTCGGCTATAAGTTTTAAGAATTCAGGTGGATATCCTACTCGTTTCGGCTTAGAGAATTCATCTTTAACAACGCCATCCATGTATTTCATATTCAAAAACTCAAAATTCTTTTTCCATGCATTATAAGTTGTTTCTCCTGCGCTATTGGAATACTCAGTTAAATAACCAATTGCCTCACCCCGGGATTTATTTAGAAGTGATAATGCAGTCTTTTCAATAGTTTCCTGGTTACTTAAAAATCTCCCCTCCAGTTCCCTCTGCTTTGATTGAAGATCATCAATTACCAAAGAATAGCGGGGATAAACAAAATTTGATACTGCATTAAAAACCCAAAATATTGCGTCCCAATTAAATTCACTAAGTGAAGCCAATCCTTCCCGATAATTGTATGGCAACTCCTTAATTGAACAGTACATGGGTGAATAAACAGTCATATATGTATCATCAACTCCAAACCATAGCACACCGCCAATCTCATTTGGCAAATGTGATCTTGACTGTGAAACAAATGAAAATCCGGTTTGATATGTTGAGATTGGTCTTTCGTTAAAATATTTTTCATCATCAACTGTAAAAACTAAGGGGCTGCATCTGTAAGGCATATTGTAGGGTCCGGCAGCAACACCTTTCGTCATGTCCATTTCAGTCCCTTCGTAATGGTCGCGCATTAACTGCATAACGTCATGAACTGAAACTTTTTTATCCGGCTTAATCCAAAGGGGCATACGTTCAAGTGACTCGCCTTTAATATAACCTAGATATTTATCCATATTATTATTAACTCTTCTGAACATCGACCAGACTCTTGCATCACAATATCTTATCCCTCCAAAATCTAATGGGTTATATGTAGCGGCAAAATCAAATTCTTCATCACTTCCTGAGTAGTAACCTTTTTCTCGTGCAAAGGAAATTACATCTTCAGAGTAAATACAGTTTTCAGGATCATCTAACGGAAATGTTGTTATTCTAGATTGGTTTGCATGTCCGGAAACATAGCCGTCCGGAATTTTTATTGCAACCCACACTGCTCCTGTATTTCCTTCACCTTTTCCATTTAATTCAAGTATCCAAGCTTCATTTTTATCACCAATAGAAAAGGATTCGCCTGAACTGTAATATCCATGCTCAGCAACTAGGTCAGTCATTACCTTAATTGCTTCCCGTGCAGATTTAGATCGCTGTAATGCAATGTACATCAAACTTCCGTAATCAATAATACCTTTACGGTCAATTAATTCTTTCCGGCCGGTAAATGTAGTTTCACCAATTACTACCTGATGTTCATTTATATTTCCAACAACATTGTATGTAACCTCCGCCTGTGGAATGGTGCCTAAATATTTCCCGCTATCCCATTCATAAATTTCCAACTTTGCCCCATTTGGATAAACAGCAGCTTTGAAGTGATATAACTCACCGTACATGTTATAAGAATCAGCAGAGTATGTGATCATCACTGAACCGTCGGTACTGGCTCCTTTCGTAACTATTAAATTAGTGCAGGCATCGCTGTTATTATAGGCCAGCAATAGTATTGTTGCTGAAAACAAATATATTAATTTCTTCATGATTCCTCTTTCAATTGATCAATTCAACTTTGTTAATAAACAAAGAGTGATAAATTAATAAAAAGTAAGCACAATCTGAAAAAGTGTTTTAGGTTGAGTTATCAATTGTTATAGACAATATAAAAGGAAATTAGTTGTAGTAAACATTTGCTTGGATTATTAATGAAAAATGTAGGACTAAAATAAAAACTTTGCTGAACCTATCTGCCAACAGGTAGGTTAAAATCTCAATGACAAACAGCTTAATCCACCATCTAATTTCCGAAACTCTGACACATCAACCTCCTGTATCCAGCATCCAGCATCAAGAATCTTTTGCTTTGCCCTTGGATACCCTTTTGGAATTATCACCTTATCATTAATCCATATACAGTTAGCAGCATAGCTTTCTTCATCCGGAATTTCAATGATTTTAAACTTTTTAAATTCCTTAAGAGTTGAGAAATCTTTTGTTGCAACAAGATTATTGTTTTCCAAGTAAGCAACACTACTTTTTAAGTGTAATCCTTTATCAACTTCGATCACCGAACCGTTCATACCATATTTTTGCAGAATATTGATAGTTTGTTCAGCCCCTTTTAAATTCGTTCTTTCTGAAAGCCCAATATAATAATGATCCTTTACCATCATAATATCACCAGCTTCAACAGTACCAGGTGCTTCAATTTCCTCAATATTAGAATAATACTCTTTAACAACTTCTTTCATTTGAATCACTTCCCCTTTCCGGGAAGGAGCGCCAGGACTGGTGATAATTGCACAATGAGGTGTAAGCAAAGCAGTATCTTCTACAAATGTTGAGTCTGGAAACTTTTCATCCGGCGGTAAAACAATAACTTCAACTCCGGATGTGTTTAATGCATTAATATATTCCTGATGCTGTTTGAGTGCAAGTTTGTAATCTGGTCTTCCAAGATTAGCAGATGTTAACCCATTTATAAAACTTGTACAAGGTGTTCGTACAATTGCTTTTGTAAACATTAATTTTTTATCCTTACTTGAAAAAAGGGACTTATCAATTATAATTAATCATTTGTAACCATTAAAATATCAGAGTTTATATTAAGCCCCTAATTTTAGGGGGATAATTTTTTGACTTATTAATAGGAACGATTATTATTAATTTTAATTAGATATGATTATCCATATTTTGAGGGTGATTGTTTTTCTAAAACCAAAAAAGGTAAAAGCAATGAAACGACTAATCTTAGCATCACTAATACTTCATTCACTAAATACTTTCACCTTTGCTCAGGGAGAAGGAGCACTTGCAGGTCATACTATGCAGCGTTCATTACCTTTGGTAGGAGCCGGAAACATTGGAACCGCTAAAGCAAATAATGATCCAATTGGATATTATCTAAATCCAGCAATTTTAGGCTTCTCCTCACAGAACAATCACGCTTCACTATATTTTATGCCAAGCAAAACAGAATGGATTAAATCGTTTGGATATGATTTAACTTGGAATACTTTTGGATTTAACGTTGGTTATAATTTTAAAGAATTCAATATTCCAATTTCAGTTGGTTTTGGTTATATGTATGATAAGTTTAGTTATGGAACAGCTAAAATTTACAATCCAGCGGAGCCAGATAAATTAGATGAAGTTGAGACATATGATTCATTTAATAATTTTAGTTTTGGGATTGGGGTGGATTACTATATTCTATTTAGTTTAGGTGTTTCTATTAAGCCATTTGAATCTCAATATAATTCTATATCCGCTGAACATGAAGAGACCATTCTTAATATTGAAGGAACTTCCTTTGATTATGGTGCGATGATAGTTGCACCAATCTCTAAATTATTTTTTGACAAAGTAAAATATGATTTGAGCAGCACAACTTTAATTAAGCCAATAACAAATTTCACTATCGGATATGCTTTAACTAATGTTGGGGGTGAAGTAGCGTTTGTTGATGATGATCAGACAGATCCGTTATCAAGAACTGGACGATTAGGTTACACTATCGATCTTGGTTTTGATGCTTATATTAATAACAAAAAAATAAATCTTTTAACCTACTCTTTTACTGCTGAAACTGATGACATTTTGATTATGAAAAATGATTCCACTCATCAGTTTGAAGGTTATCAATCATTTCTAGGTAATATTGATATTGGTAAAAATTTAATTCAACTAAAAGCTAATGACAAAGTTATTGTTCACAAAGGTCATACCTTTAATTTATTTGAAACAATAACATTTACATTAGGCAGCTTCCAAGGAAGAGGATACCCGGATGTGAAGTACACAAATGGATATGGTTTTTCTTCGGAAGGACTATTAAAACTTTTCAGCTACTCAGCAAATAATCCAACATTAAATTACATTGCAGAACATTTTGTGTTAGAATATTATGATGTTACCATTTTTGCAGATTGGAATCAATTTGCAACTGATATGCAAGGAATTTCACTTCATATGAAAAATATTGAGTTGTAATTTTGAACTTAAAATAAGTTATACATATTTCATGTTAGAATAATATATCTCAAAAAACATAAATTAAATCAAATGTCCCGCAAACTCACTGGCATTGTGAACGAATATTGCTGTGTTAAATCCGCTTGCCAATTCAATTAACCGCTCAGCATATTGTGATTCTTCCCCAGCTTTTGCTTTCATTAACCCGAGAAAGACTATATCTGAATTCTTGCTATAACTATGCATGATTTCTGAAACTGTTTTATCGGGAGTTTTAATTATGACTTCAGTAGTTGCCTTTATACGTGCGGCAGGAACAAGCTTATTTAAGCTGTTACTAATTTTATTGCGTTCGTTCTCATCTTGTACAATTGAACGTACAGTAATTTTTGCATCGCTCCATTGGTTGTTTAGGTTTAGCAGATAAGCCAACAGCAGCATAAGATCACCATTATTCTGTAATCCGCGCCACCAAATATCAATCTGTTTTTCCTGTCCAGGTTCATGAGCCCAGTTCAAACGCGTGATAATAGTACTCCTACCGATTTCCGATGCCGATCGCATAATACGCAAAATTGATTCCAGCCGCTCACGTTTTTCTGACCAGCCAAACATTATTGTATTGGATTGAAGTCCAGCCATGCCATTTGCCTGTACTACATCGATAACACCATTCTCGTAATTCGATACCACATCAACTTCGCTAAAAGCAATCAGATCTTCCTTTTTAAACATCTTATCCATTTCATTTTGTCTGCTTTTAATATCCACATCATCCTTCCCTAAATCCCCTACGACAAGCTGACATGCAGTAACTAGACCTCTGTTTTGATTAAACCAGTTAGCTAGACGGACCAAACCAATTCGTTTAGATGCATCTCCAACAAACAATAATATTTGAGGACGCCAATTGCGTGGATCGCTTTCGTGATTGCGAAGTTTAAGTAGAGAAAAACGTGCTAATGCAACCCACAATCCTGCTCGCACATCTCCCCACCGTTTTTTCATTGATCTGCGACGTAAGTAAGTATATAACATAAGTTCAAAAAATATTGCAATAACACAGGCTATTGGACTGATTAGAAACATGACTACAATAGCACCCATTAATCCCAATAGAGAAATATACCATGGGACATTGATTGTGGGTCGAAATGATGGATCACCAGCTAATTTTTCAAGTGCTGCACTGAAATTTATGGTAACATAAAGTGTAAGAAATAGTATTGTTACAAACTGTGCCACCGCATTAAGTTCTCCTAGCATTACGGCTAATAGAGCAATTCCACCACTTACCCATGTTGCTATTGTTGGCTGCCCTGTTTTGGAAAGACGTGCAAAAATCCTTGGTGCTAATCCATCATTGGCAAGGGCTTGCAGCACTCGCGGACCACCAAGAACGCTTCCAAATGCAGAAGAGAGTATCGCTCCCCAAATACCGGGGAAAACCAGCCACGCACCAAGAACTGCCACTTTAACCCATATAATCCCAGGCTCGGCTAATTCCTCAACGCTAACGCGTGCTGTAATAGCCAATAGAAAAAGAATGAAAACATATGTGATAATTCCGGTTATAACCGCCAGGATAGTTCCGCGTGGAATTGACCGCTGGGGATCTTTCAAGTCACCGCTCATACCGATGCCGGCAGTAAACCCGGTTACCGCCGGGAAAAAGACAGCGAAAACATACCAAAATCCTTCCGGAGCTGTGCGGTAAGTCGTTGTTAATTCCGGCATCCGTAGATCACCGGAAAATACTCCAATTAACAGCGCGATCACTGATAACGCTACTGCTATCATAATAGGAATTTGTAGCTTGAGCGCTAATCCGGCACTCTTGCCGGATACGAATGTAATGATGATGATGACAACAACCGCTATCATCTGAATTGTCACAGGAGTTACAGGACCCCATGCAGCAGGCCAAAATGCGATAACCGATTCTGCTAATCCAAAGCTATAAAACGTAATGCTTAAAGTTCGACTGAGAAAGAGCGGTATGCCGATCGCTCCACCAAGTTCTAATCCAAGACTTCTGGAAATCATAAAATATTCACCACCAACTCCTACCCGCATATTAGTGGCCACTGCAGAGGCACTTAACCCGGTAATAAATGTGATGGAACTTGCTATTAAAACAACCAGGATTGTAACAGGTAAACCAAGATTTCCAACAACCCAGCCAAAACGAAGATACATTATTAGTCCGAGAATTGTTAATACACTTGGTGTATAAACTCCTAGAAAGGTGCCGAATTTCTGGATAGGTTGTTTTTCTTTATTTGCTGAGGTTTTAACCATAATTATTTCCTAAATAAGATAAGCAGAATATATAATATTAACTCCCAAATAATTTCTTGATTAATAAGTTAATAATAATTCAGTTAAAATTAATTATTCAGATTGCTTTCCGTTCAAAAGTGAATTACTCTCAACAAAGATAAATCTCTGCAACTAGATATGAGCTTTTAGAATACATTTAATACTTTCCATGCTAAAACAATCTTTTAATTATACCTAAAGATGCGTAATTTTGCGGTTAGAAATTTGTAAAAATTTATTCAAAATATAGGACATACGATGGAAAATTATAAGATTAATTGGACTAAAATTGATGAAGCCCCGGCTTTGGCAAGCTACAGTTTACTACCAATAGTTAAAGCCTTTACAAAAGGAACCGGTATAGAAATTGAGACAAAGGATATTTCACTAACAGGTAGAATTATTGCAAATTTTCCCGATAACCTAAGTGATGATCAAAAGATCCCAGATTATCTAACTGAATTAGGCGAACTTGCAAAAACACCGGAAGCCAATATTATTAAGCTTCCTAATATCAGTGCTTCCATTCCACAGCTGCAAGCTGCGATTAAAGAACTCCAGGATAAAGGGTACGAAATTCCTGATTATCCTGAAGAACCAAAAAATGATGAAGAAAAAGCTCTTCAAGCACGATTTGCCAAAGTTCTCGGTTCTGCTGTGAATCCAGTATTGCGTGAGGGGAATTCTGACCGCCGACCAGCGGCATCAGTGAAGAAGTTTGCTCAAAAAAATCCTCACAGAATGATGAAAGCTTGGCCGGAATCTGGATCAAAGGCTCGCGTAGCACACATGACCGAAAAAGATTTTTACGGTAGTGAGAACTCAAAAACTATGGATCATGATGATAAAGTAAAAATAGAATATGTTGATACTGATGGAAATGTTACTCTATTAAAAGATAATTTAGAATTGCTTGAAGGCGAAGTTGTTGATACAGCAGTTATGAATGTAGCAGCATTAAGAAAGTTTTTTGCTGAGCAGATCGAAGAAGCGAAAAAAGATAACGTTTTACTATCTCTCCATTTGAAAGCAACTATGATGAAAGTTTCTGATCCTATTATGTTCGGACATGCTGTTTCTGTCTATTACAAAGATGCTCTTGACAAACATGCAGATACACTGAAAGAAATTGGTGCAAATGTAAATAACGGATTGGCTGATGTTCTAAATAAATTAGATAAACTTCCTGCAGATAAAAAAGCTGAGATCGAAGCTGACATCGAAAAAGTGTACGAAACTCAATCTGATCTTGCAATGGTAGATTCTAGATATGGAATTACAAATCTTCATGTCCCAAATAACGTAATTGTTGATGCATCAATGCCTAATGTAGTTCGTGACGGCGGTAAAATGTGGAACAATGATGATGAACTGCAGGATTGTATTGCAATGGTTCCCGATCGTTCTTACGCAACGATGTATGCTGAAATTATTGAAGATGCAAAACGCAACGGACAGTTTGATCCTTCGACAATGGGTTCTGTCTCAAATGTTGGTCTAATGGCAAAGAAAGCCGAAGAATACGGTTCACACGATAAAACTTTTGAAGCAGCAGGTAATGGTGTTATTCGTGTTGTTAATAATTCGGGTGATACCATTCTAGAGCAAAATGTTGATACTGGTGATATCTTTAGAATGTGTCAGGCTAAAGATGAGCCAATTAAAGACTGGGTAAAACTAGCTGTTAATAGAGCCAAAGCTTCTGGATCTCCAGCTGTCTTTTGGTTAGATGAAAATCGTGGACACGATAAGGAAATTATTAGCAAGGTAAATAAATATTTGCCTGAGCATGATACAGCAGGGCTTGATATTAAAATACTAAAACCTGTCGATGCAATGAAATTTTCATTGGAGAGAATCAGAAAAGGATTAGATACAATTTCAGTTACAGGAAATGTACTTCGTGATTATTTAACTGATCTTTTTCCAATTCTTGAATTAGGAACAAGTGCTCGAATGTTATCAATCGTTCCACTGTTAAATGGCGGTGGATTGTTTGAAACTGGTGCTGGCGGATCTGCTCCAAAGCATGTTCAGCAATTAGTAAAAGAGGGGCACTTGAGATGGGATTCATTAGGTGAATATTGTGCTTTAGTTCCTTCACTTGAGATGATCGCTGAAAAATCACAAAATGATAAAGCAACTATTCTAGCTGAGACACTTGATGTTGCTGTAGGTAAATATTTAGAGAATGGAAAAACTCCTTCGCGAAAAGTAAATGAAATTGATAACAGAGGAAGTTCTCTCTATCTCACTCTTTATTGGGCTGAAGCTCTTGCAGAACAGACTAAAGATGAAGAATTGAAAAATCGTTTCACTAAAGTCGCAAAGGACATTACTGACAACGAAGCAGTAATAATTGAAGAACTTCTTGCTGCTCAAGGTAGTTCTGTTGATCTTGGAGGATACTTTCTCCCCAATGATAAACTTACTGAAGAAGCAATGAGACCAAGTAAAACTTTTAATGCAATTATTGATGCAATGTAATTTATAGTCTTTGCAAATTGTTAAAGGAATTTTCGATTAATCGTAAATCCCTTTTTCATGAATACTACTAAAAATTCTGTTTATCAAGTGTTTCTGTCGTTGTAATTATTTTGAAGTGCAAAGCACTTCCAATTTTAATAACTATGGATGAAATCCATAGAAATTGAATATTGAAAAACAATACCAGAACTACGAAGTAGTTCAATTGGTTTTATGAAATTAACTTTAACTACTTTCGTAGTTGTGTATTATGTTTAGATTGTATTTGCTCTGCACTTGCCTGCCTAACGGCTAGGCAAGTACAGAGTTATTAAAAATTTGACTGCTTCGCAGTCATAGAAAATTAGGACTATTTACTCACCCCTACTCAATCACATGAATGTTTTTTGGTGCGCAAATATCTTTCAATTGTTTCGGCCAGACGGTTGCACTAACCTCTCCTAAATGAGCAGTTCGGAGAAGATACATATAAGTCCTTGACTGCCCAATACCACCACCAATACTTAATGGAATCTCATCATTGAGTATTGCTTTATGATAAGGTAATTCTAAGAAATCTAATTGATCGGTTATTTCCAATTGCTTTTTCAATGTATCTTTGGTTACACGAATTCCCATTGAAGTGAGTTCATGGCGACGTTTTGTTACGGGATTCCAGACTAAAATATCACCGTTTAGACCGTACATTGTTTCCCCATTTTTAGTTACCGTTTCGGTTACCCAATCGTCATAATCCGCAGCTCTCATTTCATGAGGATATCCGTCTTTTAATATACTTCCAATACCAATAATAAAAACTGCCGGATATTCTTGTATAACTTTTGTCTCACGTTGCTTACGAGGTAGGTCCGGGTACATCTCCAGAATTTCTTCTGCATGAAGAAATGTCAATTCCTCCGGAATGCTTGGATATTTATCTGTGGCCAATTCAGGAAACAACTCTTTCGCATATTCACCTGCGCCATAGATCACTTTCCAAATTTTTCCCACCACATCTTTTAGAAAATCTAAGTTGCGCTGATCTGCAGTCATTACTCTTTCCCAATCCCATTGATCGACATAACTGGAATGATCATGATCGAGAAAATAATCTTTTCTCACAGCTCTCATATCGGTATTTATCCCTTCACCGATTTTACAATCGAATTGTTTAAGTGCCATCCTTTTCCACTTTGTTGCTGCTTGAACAACTTGAGCTTGAATTTTCTTTTCTAATCCCAAACCGCATTCAAAGTCAATTGGTGTGCGTGAGCCGTCACGATCCAAGTAATCGTTTACACCGCTCTCTTTATCGACGATCAAAGGAACTTGAACCATATGAAGATTTAGTTCTTTACAGAGATTATCTTCGATATATTGCTTTACTGCAAAAAGTGCATCCATTCTTTTTAAAGGCGGAAGTATCGGGGTATAATCGGTCGGTAATATTTTTTTAACTTCTTCGTAAGTGCTGATGCCGGGTCCTGCTAGATCAGCTGTTTTATCTCCACTATTCATTGCTTATCTCCTAATATTTAAATGATAATACTCATTAGTTAATTATCGAGGAATAAGAATATGTAAATACTTTTTGAAGAACTATACTGCTTGTTAAAGTATTACCATGGAGATAATATTTTTTTCCAAAGATAGTTTTTACACAAAGAGAGGCATGTAAGAATAAGTAATATTTTTCTAAATAATGTCATATGAAAAATATGTTTACTATTCACTAAATAATGATATTGAATTATACGATATAAATCAAATCTTTGTATATGTATCTTATAATTATATTAAAATACCCTCTTTTTTTCAGAATACGGATCTTAAAAAATTCAACAATACGATACTATTTTAATAGCTGCATCTTTTTTGTTAAAATAAAATCACCGGCTTGCATTCTGTAGAGATAAACACCGCTGGTTAAATTTTCTGCTATAAAAGTAATTTTATGATATCCAGCTTGCATATTCTCATCAACTAAAACTTTTAGTTTTCTTCCCAAAATATCAAAAACTTCTATCGTAACCCATGCATTTTGAGGTAATGCAAATTTAATTTGTGTATTAGGATTAAACGGATTAGGATAATTTTGCCCTAGATCAAACTTAGCAGGTAGTTGTGTAATTTCACTATCTCTAACAACGGAAACAGATGAAGGTTCTATTATAATTCCTGTCGGAGCTGAGGCATTCACTTCATAATCAAATATATCCGATCCGTCAAGTTCTGCAGACTTAACTTTGCCACTACCCATTTCTGTCCATGCCATCCTATTTTTACTTCGGTCGACTGCAATAGAATTGGGGTAAGAAAGGTTCGAGATTAAAAGAATTTCATTCGCACCATTAAGGTCAGCACATTTGATTTGATGACCATTCATCTCTGTCCAAAAGATCTTGCCGGAATCTGCATCAACCGCTAGACCTGAAGGACCTTTCAATCCAACTAGGATGTCCTCAGGCACAGCACTTTCAGACATATCCGCACACTGAATATTTCCTTCACCAAAATTTGTCCAGTACATTTTCCGTTCCCTAACATCCAGACTAATTGCTCGTGGTGTACTACTGCTTCCTGTACCAAAATCTATAAGTACAACCGGAGATGTACCATCCATATTTGCTCGCCATATCTTTGGACCACTAGTTAAGTTCGTGGAAATCCAGTAAATTTTTTGGTCTACTGGGTCAATAGCTATTCCCCTCAGTGCGGATTGCGAGTCCATAACAACTATATCATTATCAAAGTCTGAAGAGATTACATTTATTTGGGCATTAAAATAGGCAAGTCCGGTCCAGTATATGGTATCACCTGCTGCATTTATTGCAATACTCTGGGGCAGTGATCCAGAGGACAATGACTTTGACAATAATTCTTCCCCACTATTACTTGTTTTAACTAATCTAGGAGAATCAAAAACTGATTCAATCCAATATATATTTTGACCAAATAGTTGAAGCTGAAAACAGGTCAATAGTATAATTGTTATAAACAGATATTTTATCTTTTTCATTTTAGCCTCTCATACTCTTAAGGACGTGAAGGAAAAATACCCTGCAGAGCAATAATATAATTAACGGCCATAAAAGGCTGCATATTGTTAACAGGCAGATTTCCTCCAATATTCCCAATTGCAGCAGAACTAGCATTTAATTCTGTATTTGCGACTGTACCGTATTGCGGTGTTGAACCAGCATTTCTTGCCGGGAGAGCATCATTTGGTTTATCCGAAGTAGCTACAGTGGAATCAGCATAAAGTTGAATACTGTGAGTATGCGAAGGCAATTGATTAACTGTTAATGTTACTGTTTCAGTACCACCTTTCTGACCAAGCGGGTGAG
>JBDLIN010000084.1:0-14562 GCA_039714835.1 Bacteroidota bacterium
TTGGCGAGGTAGCTCAGTCGGTTAGAGCAGTGGAATCATAATCCACGTGTCGGGGGTTCGAATCCCTCCCTCGCTACTACTATAAAGGAGAAAATGATGTATACACTTTTTATAACAATTGAAATATTTATTGCTGTCCTGGTTGTAATCGTGGTTTTATTGCAATCGAGTAAAGGCGGCGGAATGGCTGGTATTACTGGTGGTGCAAGTAATTTTGGAACTATGTTTGGATCGCGTAGAACAGCGGACTTTTTAAGTAAAGCAACATGGTGGCTTGGAGGAACTTTATTAGCTTTAGCTGTTGTGATCAACCTCTTTTTCTTACCTGGTCAAACAACAAGTGAGCAGAGAGATAGTATTATTCAAACATCAAGAGAGATGCAGCAGGCACCTACTACTCCGGTGCTTCCAACAACACCCGCTGCTTCAGATGAAAACAATAGTGAAACTCCTTCAGACGAAAAGTAGTTAATCAAAAATTTAATTTATTGACCTGTCTTCTTTTAAAAGAAGACAGGTTTTTTTTTCTCAATTCAAAAGTTAAGAGATTTTAAAATGGCAAAAAAGAAAAATGTAGTAGAAAAAGCATATAAGAATTCAGATTTTCTAAATTCAATTGATGCTAGAGCAATTAGAATATTGACTGAATTTATAGAACCTAAGTCAAGATTTGAAAAGTATGATATAATTGATACGATAGTGTTTTTTGGTTCTGCAAGGATTAAATCATTGAGAGATGCTAAATCTAACCTCAGCAAATTGAAAAAAGCTGAAAATAAAAACACAAGAAAATACAAGAGAGAACTTGAAGAAGCTGAGAAAATGCTTATGATGGCAAAGTATTATGAAGATGCTGTAGAGCTATCAAAACGGTTGACTGAATGGTCCATGAACCTTCCTGTTGATGAGAAGAGATTTATTGTCTGCACTGGAGGAGGACCCGGGATCATGGAAGCAGCTAACAAGGGTGCAAAGCTTGCAGGCGGTAATTCAATTGGCTTAAGCATCAGCCTACCATTTGAAAGTATAAATAAGTATGTTGAACCTGAATTAGGATTTGAATTCCATTACTTCTTTTTGAGAAAATTTTGGTTCGTTTATCTTGCAAAAGCATTAATCGTCTTCCCCGGTGGTTTTGGTACATTGGATGAAATGATGGAAGTTATTACTTTAATGCAGACTGATAAAATTAAGAAGGAAATGAAAGTAATTGTATATGATGAACACTATTGGAAGCAAGTACTTAATATGGATAAACTTGTTGAGTTCGGTACGATCAGTAAAAGTGATTATAAATTATTCGACTTCTGTAATAGTGTTGATGAAATGTTTGAGAAAATAACATCACATTTTCATAAGCATTATTTGAATGGACACAAATAAAAAAACCCTCATAACGAGGGTTTATCTGTTTTCTCTTAAAGATTCTTTATAAGCTCTTCTTCTAGCTTTAATACGTTCCATACGATTTTCAATCGATGGTTTTGTAAAATACTGACGTTTCTTAAATTCCTTAAGTACTCCAGATCTTTCGTACTTTTTCTTGAAACGCTTTAAAGCTCTATCAATGTTTTCACTTTCACCAACAGTAATGCCAACCAAACTATCTCACCTACCTTCGTTGTATTTTAGTTACTAAATTTTATTAGAATACTAAATTTAAATATAAATTAATGATATTTCAAGCGAAGATAATTTATAATATTTTCAATAAATTCAAATTGTCATTCCCGCATGTTTTAAGCGGGAATCTCAAAAAAAGATTCCAGCCTGTCCACCGTATCCCGACTTATCGGGAGAAGGTGGGTTAAATGATTGCCGGAATGACAGAAAACAAATCGATAATTTTTCAGAGTTCTCTTTATCGAAATATTTTACCATTTTTAATATAATTCTTTTGACTACGTAGATCATAGAGGAATCCATTTACACAAACAAAAATAATTTTCTCATTTTTTGTAAGAATGAAATTTGCAGATCTATTTAATCCAAATTCTTCTATGTTTTCCGAATTTTTATTTAAAATATTAATTGGTAATGGAGTATAATTCTCTGTAGCTTCAATAGTATCAACATGAACAAAAGAATATCCTTGGGAGAGTATTTTAGTCAAATCAGATTTTTTAAGTTTAGAAATATTTTTAAAACTATTTGGAAATATTTTCGCTTTTTCAAGTTTTAATCCTTTACATTCAAATTCATCAAATCCATAAAATGTTGATAAATCGCCTATATCTTCTATTGATCCGTCAAAATAAAAATCTCTGTTATCTGAACTTCCTATTTCATTTTGATTAATTCCAATATCTACAATGTATTCATAACCATTTTTTGAAACAGTTACATTTTTAAGAAGCAGATCGAATAATTTTTTCTGATTTTCCGGAATTGCATTGTATACATCTATAGATTCTTTTGAATATGATTTCGATGCAATAGAATTTAGACCACTTAGCATGGCAATAAAATTGATTTTACGCAAAAATTGTTTTTCGTAATTATTTTTCCAGCCACCAGATTCAATGAGTATTAAACTGCTGCCCCATTTAACAAAATTATCACCAAATGCTCTTGGTTCAAAGTCGTCGCTATATTTAGCAATATGGCCGGGAATAAAATGATCCAATTCTTTTTTAAGTAAGGAAATTAATTTCATTGAATTTATTCTTACATCATTAATATCCTTCTCGTAATTAAAAGTTGGAGTAAGAAACGATATTGTAGCTACTTTATAACTATCTCCAACAGTATAGCGCGTACTTTGATCATGAAGATTGAAAGAGAAAATCGGCTTAATACTATCCTGCGCAGATTTTAATATTTTTGATTCAGGAAACTGCAATCTTTTTGCATCTCTATTAAGGTCTATATCAAGTTCATTTCGTCGTGTGAAATTTTCAGTTCCGTCTGGATTCAACATAGGTATAAAATAAAATGAGATATTCTCATTAATTAAATTTCTATATTCTTCAAACTCGTTATTATCAGAAGTGAAGAATTTTAAAATATCTAATAAGGCCATTGTTGCAGTTGATTCGTCTCCATGCATCTGCGACCAAGCAAAAACATTAATTGATCCTTTCCCAATTCTAACTAGTTTTATCTCTCTTCCTTCAATAGAATGACCAGCAATTTGAATTTCTATGATATTCGAACTATCATATTTTTGCAGAACATCCATCATTTGCTGATGAGAAAATCTTTTATTTACAATTTCCTTTTCCTTGAATTGGGGATAAGTATCATAAAGTCTTTGTGATAGTTTATTCTGAGCCACAATATTTCCAAAGATTGTTATTAAAAAAATAATTAAGAGAATTTTCTGGTTTGAAATCATTTTAATCCAATGAGATGTTGAATCAATACAGATAAAATAATTAAATAAAATGAAATGAGTAAAAGGAAATCGAAGATTTTATGAAAATAAGTAAATTAGTAGAATTGTATTAAAACATGATCCCTAACTTAATAGAGACATAAATAGCATGAAGTTCTGTTTTTACTTGGTTAGTCATATGCTCTACACCGCCATTAAGGAATCTCATATATTGATATCGAATATTAAGTCCGAGTAAGTTGGATTTACTTAATCCAAAATCAGCACCGAAACCTAAATATCCTCCAACTCCAGGACTAGCTTTAGCAAATTTAAATGAATTAAAAAATTCTTCCTTGAAAGGTGTTGCTATTATCAAAGATGGGCCTATTCCACCATTGAGATAGGGTCGTAGATTATCTGTTAATTCTTTCTCGAATAATCTGTATTGCAAACCAAGAGTAAGTGGTATAAGAAATACTCGATTTTCTTTTCCTATAACTATCGGTCTGCCCCAATAGTCATAGTATTCAAATTCTCTTTCTCCCTTTGATTCAGAAAAAGAGAGATCAATAAATCCAGTAAGCTTTGTATTGATCGCTCTACGAAAAAAAGTTCCTAATCCAAAACCACCATCACTGAAAAGTAGATCAACTCCCCAGGCATATCGAGGAAACTCAATAGGGGGTTTTTCTAGTGCCATTTCTCCAATTTTCTGAGCATTTAGCAATACTGAGGAAAACAGTATTAATATCAGTAATATTCTTTTCACTTTATTGCAGTCAACTTTTTGTTAATTTAGCTATTAATAATATATTAAAATTCATGGTTATTAATAATACACTTTTTTATCCCCTAAATATTAGTAGAGAAAATAAATGGCAGTCAATTTAGAACTTAAATCAAAGATCGAATCTCATAAAAGCATTAAAATTATTTTGGAAAGCATTGGAGCAGAATTCAAAAATATTTTAAATCAAAAAGACATTTATTATAAAGTTGATAAAGGTTTGCTAAAACTTAGGATTGAGAATGGTAATTATAGTTTAATAAGATATAATCGGGAGGAGAATAATCCCGATAGATGGAGTAATTACCATGTTGTTCAACTGAAAGGAGAGGAAACAGAACTTCTTTTTGAGTCATTATTTGAAATTGAAACTGAGGTTATTAAAACAAGGGAACTCTATCTCTATAAAGATACAAGAGTGCATTTAGATTACGTAGAAAATTTGGGCAGCTATATTGAATTGGAGACAGTAGTTTCTGATTCAAAAGAACGTGCAAAAATGCTGTTCGATGAGATGGTTAACTTATTAAAATTGGATTTAAGTAATCAGATTCGTTCATCATATAGAGATTTAATTTTGAGTAAATGATTCTTACAAAAGAAAAAATAAAGTCTATCGATCTTGATAAAATAATTGATCAAAAAATAAAAAAATCTGACTTAGACAATTTTCTAATAATTGTTCCTACCAATAGAAAACTTCGATCACTTAAGAAAGAGATTATTTCATTAACTCCAAACAAGGTTTCAACAAGAATAAATATTGAAACACTTAGTACTCTAAGTAAAAAACTGCTTGAGCAGACAATTGATTTTTATAATTTAACTGAAGAAGCATCTTCTGTTTTTATTGATCAAAGCTCAAAAAAAACTGAACTGAATTATTTTACAAATTATAAAAAAAGAATTCCTGCTGGTACACTTGATAGGATTAGTAATGTCATCTCAAGATATAAAGAGGAAGGAATAATCCCAGATCTATTAAGAAGGGAAGCTGAGAAACTTAATAAGGGTGAAAAACTTAAAGCATTAGATATTGCAAATATTTATGAAGAATATAATACAAAATGCTCATCTCTTAATGCATTTGAATTAGGGGATATTTATCAGAGTTTAACTGTACTGCAAAAAGATAAATTCGATACAAATTTTAGAAATATTTTTAATGATGTTGAAACCATTTTAATTAATGGATTTAACGAATTTACTCAATTAGAATTATCAATCATCAATAAGTTATCTGCTATTAATGGTATAAAGCTTTTTATAAATTTTGATTTTTATGCTTACAACTCAATACTCTTTGCACATTTAGAAGAGACGTATAATGATCTTAACTCTTTAGGATTCTTTAAGATTGAGGATGCTTCAGTAGTCCTTGAGAGTAAATTCCTCAATGCAGTTAAGGGCAGACTTTTTTTGAAAAGTAAAGATAAAAAAGAAGAACGATTTTTTAATAAGACTTTTACAATTTCTGCAAGTTCAAGAGAAAAGGAAGTTGAATACGTTGCCAAAGAGCTCAAACAGATATTAGAATCAACTGAAACTAAACCGCATGAAATTTGTGTTACATGTAATTTAATAGACAACTACTCCTCACTGTTTAGAGATATATTTCAAGTATATGGAATTCCTTTTAATCTTACTGATAGAATATCATTGGATAAAGCACTCTCTGTTACAGCAATAATCAATTTTTTAGAGATCGCAGAATCAGACTACTATTACAAGAATATTCTTCGTTCAACAAGTAATTCATTCATTGAAATTGAAGAATTTGATGTCTCTGCATTTTTATTTTCTGCAAGACAGCTGAAGATAATTATTGGTAGAGATAATTGGAATTTTAATTTAAAAAATGCAATAAATGCTTTGGAATTGGATGCAGAGTATAATAACAATATCAATAAAATCGAAAATTATAAGAAAACTGTTTCTGGTTTACAGAAGTTGGACGAACTGCTTTATCCATTTCAGAAAAAAATGTATCCGTTAAAATTTGTTGATGAATTAAACAAACTGATTCAAAAACTGAATATCGCTCCCAAGTTACTCAATACCCTAAATGAAAATAGCGAAAATGATATTAAATCATTAACAACATTCATTAGATCTGTTGAGGAGGTTTTTTCGCTCCTTGCATCAGAAGAGAAAATGCAAAAATACGACTTATCATTTTATATGGATAAGATTCGTACGCTGAGTCAATCAGCAAGATTTAACATTAAAGAAAGATCAGATTACGGTGTTTTAGTAACAAACATTGATGAAATTCGGGGATTAAAATTTAAGCATACTTTTTTAATGGGTATGATAGATGGTGATTTCCCAACAAAATATCAGCCTGAAATATTTTTTTCAGGATCATTCAGAAAAAAAGAAAAGCATCATCTGAACAAGGAAAGATATAGATTTTATCAATCATTAAAATCTTGGGAGCAATCACTTTACTTAACCTATCCACTTTCAGATGGTGAAAAAGAAACAGTTAAGTCAACATTCTTGGATGAATTTGAAAAATCTTTCCAGGTAACTAATAAGTCCGAACCAGATTATAACAAACAAATATTTTCAACAGAGGAGTTACAGCGAAATATTGGAATTAAAGATTTCCCAATTGAAAAAATTAAAGATACAAAGATTGAATCAGAACTCAAAGATTGGGAAGAGGCTGTGGATATTGATCGAAGAAGAAATGCTGACCCATTTGGAGAGTCATCCTACAGTGGAAGAATTTTTTCAGAAAGAGAAAATGTTCACCCTGAGGTTAAGAAAAAATTAGAAGAAATGCAGACAAGAGCTTATTCAATCTCTCAATTAGAAACTTATACTAAATGTCCTTTCAAGTATTTTCTAGAGAGAGTATTAAGGATAGAAGTGATTGAGGAACCTGATGAAGAAATGGAGGCAGTTGAAATTGGTTCACTTCTTCATGCTATTTTGTTTGAGTTTTATCTTGAAATTCGAAATAAAAACATTGTGCTCAAAAATTGTACTGATAAAGTTTTTAAAATTGCTGAAGATATGATCTTTAAAATTGCTGAAAATCAAATTACCCAAATAACAAAGAACTCTCCATATGCTTTTTTTGAAGAAGAAAAAATCTTTGGGATAAATTCTAAAAGAGAAGATTCTTTACTTTACAGATTTTTACTTAATGAAAGAAAGGATGAAACAGATAGAACACCAGGTTATTTCGAAGTAAGTTTCGGTGTTAAAGATAATATGCATGATGATTTGCTTTATAGTTCCAATCCGTTAGAGTTTGAAAATGTTAAGCTCAGAGGCAAGGTTGATAGGATAGATGTTAATCATAAAAACAAAACGTTTGAGGTCATTGATTATAAATCCGGCAGCAAAAAAGTTGCTAAATCAGAGATTGAAAAAGGAGTTTCATTGCAATTACCTGTATATGTTTGGGCGGTTAAAACTCTTTTGCTTAATCAATTTGGAGAAGAATATTCTCCAAAAGCTATGACAATTTATAATCTGAAATATCAAGAAAATATTTTTGGAAAAAATTCTGTATCTGTCGGAAACAGTCGAGCTTCAAACTTTGATCCAACACCAAAGATCAATGAACTAGTTGATAATGCACTTGATCATGTAAAGAAATCTGTTGAAAATATTTTAGCAGGAGAATTTCCTCTAACACCTTTCTATGAGGAAAAAGACAGTATTTGCAAATACTGTCATTATAATACCATCTGCAGAATAGATGAATTGGTGAAGTAGATTTTAACCCATTTTTCTTTAATAGAAATCAAAAATTTCGTTAAACACTTTTACTTGAATAGCTTACAATAATTTATTACTTTTGTACTGCCACTGCAAAAGCAGTGGTAATTTGTTTTTAAACCAAAAAATTAAGGAAAACGTAGTGGCAAATTTTGTTTATTTAACACAGGGAAGACTTCATGAGCTTGAAAATGAAGTAAAAGACTTAAAAACTAATGGAAGAAAGCAGATGGCTAATACTATTGCTGAAGCTAGATCATATGGTGATTTAAGTGAAAATGCTGAATACGATGCTGCTAAGGATGCACAAGGACTTTTAGAACTTAAGATAAGCAAACTCGAGGATATTCTTACCCGTGCACAAGTTGTTGATACATCCAAATTTCCTGAAGATGAGATTCATATTCTTTCAACTGTCATTGTTAAGAACTTAAATAATCAGAAAGAATTTACATATATATTGGTTTCTCCTGAAGAGGCAGATTTCCAAGTAGGGAAAATTGCACTTACATCGCCAGTTGGACAGGCACTTATGGGTAAAAAGTTAGGAGATAAAGTACAAGCAAATGCACCGGCTGGTGTTATTAATTTTGAAATATTGAAAATTGACTAATTAAATTTTTTAATAAATTTTTATGCAAAGTCTGGCAATTTTATTGTTCAGACTTTTTTTATTTTTCGTAAAGATCTTTTTTTTTATAGTTGAGTAATATGAGTCTGGTTGAACAACACATAATTAAATTTATTGCTGAAAATGAGTTGATCATTAGCGGTGATAAACTGCTAATCGCTTTAAGCGGCGGAGCAGACTCTGTTTTCGCATTAACGTTTTTCAATAAATATAAGAGTAAATACAACATCGAAATCTCAGCAATTCACGTAAATCATTCTATGCGTGGAAGTGAATCTGATGCTGATGATGAGTTTTGTAAAAGTTTATGTCAAAAGCTTAATATTGAGTTCTATTCTGAAAAAGTTGATGTTCCAACTATTGCAAAAAAGGAAAAACTCTCTATTGAGGAAGCTGCACGAAATATTCGCTATGAACTTTTCAATAAATATTTGAAGATCTCAAACTCAAATAAGATAGTTACAGCACATAACTTAGATGATAACACAGAAACAGTTTTGCTAAATCTATTTAGAGGAACGGGACTAAAAGGACTTTCGGGCATACCGGTTAAACGAGATAATATTGTTCGCCCCTTTCTTACAGTTAGTAAAAATGAGATTGTTGAATACTTAAATAATAAGGGAATTACTTTTGTATTTGATTCGACAAACGCTGAAAATGATTTTAAACGAAATTATTTAAGAAATGAGATCATCCCCAAAGTCCGAGACCATATAAATGAAGGTGTAGATAAAAATATTTTACGGTTGTCACAATTAGTAAAGAGTTCCGAACAAGTAATAGACAAAGTTGTTGAAGAAAAATTTGCTAAATATGTTTCATTTTTCAAATCTAAGATTAAGATTTTAAAAGCGATCAGAAACGAGGATTCATTTGTAAGAGGGGAGATAATCAGAAAATGTATTCAGAAGAATTTTTCTGCCGATATTGATTATGAAAATTTTCAAAGTATTGAGAAATTATTTGATCAACAAGTTGGAAACAGAACCGATTTATCGAAGAATATAGAAGCGATTAGTGAAAGAGATTTTTTGATTATCAGAGAAAAAATTAATACTATTGATGAAGAGTTTGAATACAAGCTTCATTTTGACTCAAACATTAAAATTGGTACAAAATATGTCGGATGTGAATTTGTAAATATCAATGAAGCGGAATTTGTTGATACGACTGACATTGAATATATTGATGCTGATAACTTGCCTGAACCATTTGTACTTCGAAAATGGAAAACAAGTGACCGATTTAATCCTATTGGACTAAACGGGACGAAAAAAGTATCTGATTTTTTAACTGATTGTAAAGTGCCGAACATTGAAAGAGAAAATCAGTTAGTTCTTTTAAATCAGGACAAAATTATTTGGGTAGTTGGTCTACGTCTTGATGAGAGTGTAAAAATTACAGAGAAAACAAAAAAGGTATTAAAATTATGGGTAAAATAGAATACGACAAAGATTTTATTCAGATCGGAAATGAAAAATTTATTCCAATGATTTCCGAGGATCAGTTAGCAAATAGAATTAAGGAACTTGGGAAAGAGATTTCAGATGAATACCAAGGAAAACTTCCAATTTTCATTGGTGTGTTAAATGGGTCATTTATGTTCTTATCTGATCTTCTAAAAGAAACATCAATTCATTGTGAAATGGATTTTATGAAACTATCAAGTTACGGTGATGAGAAGATCTCTTCCGGTAATGTTAGAATGCTGAAAGAACTCAATGCTGATATCAATGAACGCCACATTATTATAGTTGAAGATATTGTTGATTCAGGATTATCAATTAATTATATAAATAAGCTATTATCAGCACATAATCCGGCTAGTATTAAATTTGCCTCACTTTTGGTCAAACCGAACAGTATTAAATATGATATTAAAATTGATTATATTGGTTTTGAAATTTCAGACCAATTTGTGATAGGTTATGGGTTAGATTATGCTCAAAAATATCGCAATTTGAAATCAATATATAAACTAAGTGAATGAAGGAGTAATTAAGATAAATTATGAAACGATTGGATAGATTAGAAATGTCGGATGCTAATAAACCGAATAATAATTCTGATAAGAAAAGAGGATTTAAACCACCTCAAAAACCTGATGGAGATTTTGATTGGACGAAAGTAATTAGATCAGTGTTAAGCTGGGGTGCAGTAATAATTGCAGCAGTTATTGTAATGCAGTTTATGAATGAGGACCGAAGTTCCAATATGGAATTAACCTTCGAAGAGTATGAAAAATTACTTAATGCAAATAAGATTGAAGAAGCCACAGTTCTAAAGGATGAATCCAATATCTACATTTTTGAAGGAGAACTAAAAGAGAAAGAATTCATTCATAATGTAAATATTGAAAAATTCCGCGTAACAATGGTTGAACCCATTATTCAAGATCAGGTAAAAATCTGGAAAGATAAAAATATCAAATTCACTTTTGTGAAAGAATCGAATGATTGGATTACGCTCCTTATCAGTTTTATTCCATGGATACTTATCATTGCAGTCTGGATAATGTTCATGAAAAGAATGCAGGGAGGTGCAGGAGGTCAAAAAGGGATATTTAGTTTTGGGAAAAGTAGAGCCAAATTGATCTCTGAATCACAAATAAAGGTTACATTTAAGGATGTTGCCGGCGCTGATGAAGCCAAGCAAGAACTTGAAGAAGTGATAGAATTTCTAAAAGAACCATCTAAGTTTCAAAAACTTGGCGGTAAAATTCCAAGAGGTGTATTATTATTAGGCCCTCCCGGAACAGGTAAAACATTACTTGCACGTGCTGTAGCAGGTGAAGCAGGAGTACCGTTCTTTTCAATTAGTGGTGCCGATTTTGTGGAAATGTTTGTTGGTGTTGGTGCAAGCCGAGTGCGTGATCTATTTGAACAGGGAAAAAAAAGCGCTCCTTGTATAATATTTATTGATGAGATTGATGCTGTTGGAAGGCAAAGAGGTGCTGGACTTGGCGGCGGACATGATGAAAGAGAACAAACACTAAATGCCTTGCTTGTTGAAATGGATGGATTTGATCAGAACAATGGCGTTATTATAATAGCTGCTACAAACAGACCTGACGTTTTGGACCCAGCACTTTTAAGACCAGGAAGATTTGACCGTCAAGTTGTTGTTGATCGTCCAGATGTTAAAGGTCGGGAAGGTATATTGAAAGTACATACAAGAAAAACACCTCTTGCAAAGGATGTGCATTTAAAAACTTTAGCTAAAGGAACTCCTGGCTTATCCGGTGCAGAGTTGGCTAATTTAGTGAATGAAGCGGCATTACTTGCAGCAAGAAAGAATAAATCTAAGATTGATGAGAGCGATTTCGAAGAAGCAAAAGACAAAATAATGATGGGAATGGAAAGAAAGAGTATGATCATTTCCGAAGAAGAAAAGAAAATTACAGCCTATCATGAAATAGGACATGTTTTAGTTGCTCTCAAAACACCGGCTGCTGATCCTGTTCATAAGGTAACTATTATTCCTCGAGGTAGAGCGCTTGGTGTTACAACATATTTACCTGTTGATGAAAAGCATACATATTCTAAAGATTATCTTGAAGGTATTATCACCTATGCCCTTGGTGGAAGAGCTGCTGAAAAAATAGTCTTTAATCAATTTACAACTGGCGCTGGTAACGATATTGAAAAGGCGACAAGTATTGCACGCAAGATGGTTTGTGAGTGGGGAATGAGTGAAAAACTTGGTCCGCTTGCTTATGGTCAAAAGGAAGAAGAAATATTTCTTGGAAGAGAGATAACAAAGCATACTGATTTTAGTGAACTTACTGCTCAGGCAATAGATGAAGAAGTTAAATTGATCATTACCAATGCAATGAAAAGATCAGAGGAAATTCTTCAAGAAAATATTGATGTATTGCATAAATTATCTAACGAATTGCTTGAAAGAGAAATATTAGACTCTGAAGAGATCAGTAAAATTATGAATGGTGAAGAACTTCCACCTCCTAGAAAGAACAATGGTAATGATCAGAAGAGTACTGATGAAAAGGATGAATTACCAGATCATGTTAAAGAGTTGATCAAAGAAAAAGATGTAAGAAGCAACGATACTAAAGATGAAAGTGCAGATGACAGCAACTCTTGATAAAGGAAACATCGACTACAAAAGCGAATTGCTGAGAAAGAGTATTCATCTTCTTTCCCTTTCAATGGCGATAATTTATTATTTTATTTCAAGGGAATTAGCATTACAAATTCTAGTTCCCCTTACTATTTTTTCTCTAATACTTGATCTCTCAAGATATATTTTCCCTTCCTATAGCAAGCTTTTCTATAAGTTATTTGGATTTATGCTTCGTGAACATGAAATCAATTCCAAGAAGCTTACACTTAGTGGGGCTACTTATGTTTTTTTTGGTGTTACATTGGTTGTTATATTTTTCCCGAAAGTATTTGTTATTCCGGCGATTGCTATTTTAATTATTGGTGATATCAGTGCCGCATTGTTTGGAAGGAAATTTGGAAGGCATAAATTTTTAGCAAAAAGTCTTGAGGGAACATTTGCTTTTTTTATTACCGGAAGTATTGTGATACTTTTCTCACCAAAAGTATCTGGTGAGTTGTTAGAATATCTAATTGGATTTGCTGCGGCTGCCGTTGGATCGATAATGGAAAATGTTTCTTACGGATGGGCAGACGACAATTTAACTGTTCCTCTTGCTGTTTGTCTAACAATGGCAGCTCTTTATTCGATATTTTTGCCTGATATGATATTGATTCTTCCAAATGTCCCGGTTTAAGTGAAACTTATTAGGTGATTTGTTGTTAAATCAATATTCAAAAAGAAAGAACTTATGATGAAAAAAATAATAAGAATTTTTCCAGTAATTGTAATAGCATTTAACCTTATATTTTTTACCTCTTGTTCAAATAATAAAAAAGCAGTCGGCAAGGAAGATGAAATAATTGTTCTTGCAGATTCTGCCCTCTATTACGAGGTTGAAGCTGAAATGCTTCAAGTTTTTGAAAAAATTATTTATACACCACAACCCGAAAATCTATTCAACCTTATTAGAAAAAATTACACTTCACTTAATAGTATAAACAAAAGAAAAAATATAATAATTCTCGGTACTCTAAATGATAGCGGTTATGTTTCACAATATATACAAAGTTCATTAGATTCTGCTGTCACTGAGATGATTTCGAGCAATCAAGAATACGTTATAAATAAATATGATATGTGGGCGCAGGATCAGTTGGTTATGTACTTAGTATCCCCAACTGTTAACCAATTGAGAACTAATATTCTTTCAGGTCATGAAGAATTGTTCTATTCTTTTAGAAACATCTCTGATAATAGATTATCGACTAAACTGAGTAACCATAGAGCAAAAAACGAAGAAACCGAAGCTCAACTTCTGAACGATTACGGTTGGACGATCTATGTCTTAAAGTATTTTGAGCTGGCGAAAAATTCTGCAGAAGATCAGTTCGTGTGGTTGAGAACCGGTAGGAACACACCAATGGAAAGATGGATTTTTGTGCATTGGATTGAAAACGCTTCAACGGACTATCTCCACAATGATTCAATTTCGATAATTAGGAATAGAATTACGAAACAGCATTATAATACTTCTGAGGTTTCTGAATATATTGAGATTTCGAGTGAACTATCTCCTCCTGTGTTTTCAGAGGTTAATTATAATTCCAAGTATGCAATAATGACACAAGGCTTCTGGCGGTTTAATGATAAGAGCGGGGGAGGTCCCTTCACAAGTTATTCTTTTTACGATGAAAAAACTCAAAGATTTTATATGATTGATGGTTCTATCTATGCCCCGAAATACTACAAAAAAGAGTTGATCCATCGTGTGGATGTGCTGTTAAATTCATTTAGAACAATTGATGATCTGACTGAACAAGAAAGTGAAGAACTGCTGGAAGAACTTGATTAATAATCTGTCAAATGATCAAAGTGTATTTGTCATTCCGGCAATCTGTAAGCCGGAATCTACTGATTAAATAATAGATTCCCGATAAAAGATCTCGGGAATGACAGGTGTGGGTAGTTTATTCAAAGGTTTCATCAAGTACTTTCTTTTAGCAATCCCATTCTTAATAC
>JBDLIN010000085.1:0-14483 GCA_039714835.1 Bacteroidota bacterium
ACATAAATATACTCACCATCACAAGCATCTTCAGAACCATTGGCATAAGCTACCCACATTTCAAGCGTTGATGCATTATATACTACATTTAGTAAATTACCACCTTTGCTAGCAACTGATTTGGAAAGGTTAATCATCTTCTCAGAATTAAACTTACCATTGTTTAAATTTAAATTAGCATAGGCAATATCATTATCCATCGTGTAGTATATACAATTGTCCATCACCTTTAATGAAACATTGTCCGGTTTCTCATTATCTTTATAAATTGACAGTTTAACATCATCTGGAGTCGTTACTACAGCTATTGCAGCCCCCATTGTTTCTTGCTTTCCATCACCTATATATAAGAAATATCTCTTAATCAATTGGGCATTTTTAATCATATCAAGAGTTTCGTCAAGATTATCAGAATCATATAAAATTGTTCTAAATATCAGTGAGAAATGAATTCCATCATAATTGTAAGGATATTCCGATGAAGGAGATGCTCCTTTTTCACCTAATACTATTCCTTTTGCATTCATCCCGGAATGAGATGCTACATAACCAGCAAATGATGTTTGAATATGAGGAATCCCTTGATCAGGTTTATAGACAACAATAACTGGATAATCTTGTAAATGTGCATCCATCGTAAAATCTAAATTTCTAATCTGGAAAAGATCACCACTTTCTGTTGCATCACCCCAGACCGCAACACCGCTGCAAGCATAAGACGAAACAACCGGAATCATATGAGCTCTTCTTAATTTATCAAGAGATACTTCGGCACCATCAGCAAGTCCTTTTAATTCCTCAACAAACCGATTATCTATATAAGGAAGCATCTTATTCCATGCATCATCTAAATTCGCATCAGAATATTTTTCATCACTCTCTTGTCCTAATTCCAAAAATCCACCCATACATTTCTCAACTTCATCTTTTATTGCTTGACCAAGTTGATAACCCATTTGGTATGGAGTACCACTTACAACTACAACTGGAATTTTAGTTATACTATTCTCAACATAATATACTTTTGCAGTTTGGATATCCTGGTTTTCAGTAGATGTATCACTTTTTTCACTACAAGAGATAAAGAAAACTAAAATGAGCGATGAAGTTAAAATTCTTTTAAGCATTATCTTCTCCTAAAATTATTATTTATGTTGCAACTATAAAACAAACATTTATTTAATAGTAACTTGTCATTCCCACATGTTTAAAGTGGGAATCTAAAACTAAACAATGAGATTCCGGCTTAAAGCCTGCCCCGTAATGTTTTTATACGGGGATTGCCGGAATGACAGATCAGATTATTTTCTCATGCAATGAGTATAATTGCCCGGTTGATACAAATACAAAAGTCGGGATCTATTGCTGAGATCCCGACTTGAATAGAAATATTTACTTCTAATTACTTAAGCAGCATCATTTTTCTTGTTTGAACAAAATTGTCAGCTTCGAGTCTGTAGAAATAAATACCTGAAGACATATTAGCTGCATTCCATGTTGATTCATGAACACCTACATTCATTTCACCATTAACCAATTCTGCAACTACTTGTCCCAATGTATTGACAACAGTCAGCTTAACATTAGCATTTGCTGGTAACGCAAATTGAATATTTGTTGCTGGGTTAAACGGATTTGGATAGTTTGCCATAAGTTCATATTTGCTTGGTAATTCTGCAATTTCCTCTTCAACACCAACACCAGTACCTGTTGTTCTGACTGTTATTTCATTAATTTCAACTTGATCAGTTGCAGCAGGATTGGAGGACAAAACTGCAAATTGAGTAAATGTACCAGAAACTCGAGCAGTATCTTCAGTTGCTTCCAATAACCAGACATCTTCTTCATCACTTAAGTCACCTTCCCAAATTTTGACCTTAAATTCAGTTTCATACAAGTAAAATTTAACCCAATATGGTAAATTCTGTTCGAACTCAAATTCGCCTGCAGCTAGATATAACCAATTCCCAGGATTTAAGAAATCATATTCAGCTCCACCTTCATCTCCTCCTAATTCATCATCTCCCTTTCCAAAAACTCGAGCAATTGCAATTTGGTTTTGTAGAGGACTAATAAACACTTGATATGCTCCTTCTTCTGTAGGATCAGAATCTGGATAACTTTCCGATGTATCTCTTTGAACCATTCGAGTTGCTAGTGAGAAAAATGATGATTCAATTTTTTTAAAATTGATATTCATTGTAATTTCTACATTAGGAGCACCTTTACTTGAATCAACAAGAAGCATTTTACCTCTATCTGAATCAGCAGTATCAATTTCCGGACAACCATTTGACTGCATAACAACAGCGCCAACAAAACTGGAGAAATTACCAGTTTGTAAAAATGCTGCTCCTTCTGGAGTTTGTTTTACAATCGATCCTGATAAGCCATCACCTTCCCCATAATACATCCAGCCTACATCTTTTAAACAGGCAGAATCAGCGTCATAATCATCAAATGTATCCTGCCAAAGAATATCTCCTACTTCTTGGGCAAAGACTGCACTACTTAGTATCAATAAAGCAATTATTGATTTGTAAATTGTTTTCATTTTTCCTCCATGAATTTGTGAATAATATATTATTTGGTCGTAATTATGTTATTACTAAAAATTAAAATTTAAAGTTAACCTGTTAACATTCCCGAAAAACTCGGCATTTGTATATGCATAATCTAAGCTTGCACCAAAATCACCGAGGGCAAAGTTAAATCCAAGACCAAAACTGTAATCTTCAACATCGTAATTAAATTTGTAACCGGCTCTGAAAAAGAACATTTTTTTAAATCCCAATTCAGTACCCAAGTGGATTCGTTCAGTATAATCAATCGGGTGTAATAGATCTATTGCTGTGTTCAGCTCAAAATCACTTTCATTGTCGTTCAACAATTTAAAAATATCCATTGCTAAACCAACCCTGATTATTAGAGGCATTTGAAATTCCTCTGTCCAATATTTCATATCAGTTGAATAGTTTTGAAAAGCCACACCTAGCACTAAATCTTTATATCCAATATTATAAAATGCTCCAAAATCAAATCCCCAATGACTAATTGCCCATTCTCTATCTTCATACTCATATTGCTGTGAAGCTGCATCTATTTCGTTTACTGCTATTGGTACAGTTCCTAAATTCTCATATACATATTTCAATTTGAGACCTACTGAAAATAGTTCGTTTACTTGATAGGCATAAGCAAAACCAACTGAGTAATCCTGAATGTTAAGATCACCTGTTGTGATGAATCCTCTTTCATCAACACTTTTATCAACTCTCTGTGTACCAATAATTTCACCATAGTCCATATAAATCAAATCCAAACCAAAAGTTCCATACTGACCTAAATTAACTGCTGCACCCAATCCATATAATTGCGTATCTGCAAGCCAGCTAACATGGTTAATAACAGCACCTATATTCTTTACACTTGTTAGAGAAGCTGGATTATAGAAGATACTTTGAACACCTGAAACAGTTGCTACACTTGCATTTCCCATACCGCTCTCTCTGGCTCCAAGACTAATTGCAAGGTAAGTCATTCCACTCTGTCCAGACTTCTTCATTTGTGCATAGTTGTTATTAATTAAAGAGAACAGACTAACAAAAATTATTAAAGAAAAGTACTTTATTTTCATAATATACTCCAAAAGTTTGTATTATCTAATGATAACAAATTTACCCATTGTTGAACCGAGCGGATTTCCATCCAAATCCCATCCTTCTACATAAAAGATGTAAACACCACTCTTAATATTTCGCCAATTATCTGTAATTTGATACCACTCCTCATCTGCTGACTCAGGTACTGAATTAGGATTTTCTGGATTTGGATGAGGTATTGTTGCAACAAGATCTCCGTGCATAGTAAATACACGTATTGTTGCTTTTGCCGGTAATCCTACAAACATTAATTTATCTTCTATTCTTGGGACATCGTGATAATCTTCCTTAACAGTTCCTCCATACGCTAATCCTTGAACATGATAAGGATTTGGAACAACATATACTTGATCTAAACTATTAGAAGCACCTAAAAATGGTGATGCACCAGTAACAAAGTTACGGTTATAATAAGGGCTTGATTCAAGAGACTGCCCAGGATTTACACCTGTAGTATTCTGTGAGCCATCATCATAAGCGGTAATACTATAATAGTATTTTTTACCTCTTTCAACATCTCTATCAGTATAACTTGTTGAATCTCTCTCTATTGTTGCTAACAAATTATAAATATTTGTAAAAGCACCTTCCGCACGATAAATTCTGTATCCAGCAAAATCAAGTTCCTTTGTCTGCCAGTCTAATTTATCAGCAACTGATCCCCAATTTAATTCAATTTTTCCAGGACCAGAATCAATGTTAACATCATCCGGTGCTGGAGGAGGTGTTGGTAAACTCTCTAATCCAATACTCCAAGCATACTCAGCTCTTTTTGCATGCATTAACAATGAGTCTAAACCAGTAGCAATCAAAGCGTTTTTTGCTTCATCGCTAAATTCGCCATCGTACTCTAGAGTTCCATTCATCCAATCTCTACCAGCTTCAATTGCAAGTTTTTGCGAGATTGAACCAACAGCTTCATATAAAACTATCGTAATACTTTCTCCAAAATTTATATCATATGGTCCAAATGAAAGTATTGCAACCGGTTCTCTTACAGTTTCATCATATGGATATTGTGACTGCCCTTCCGTACCATTAGGAAATCTCTCTGTATTTAGTTCAGAGTACATAATACTCCTAGAACTACCTTTTGCGTATGACTCAAATTCTGATCTAGTATCGATATTGATGATTGAGGGTTGGCTTCGATCATCAGTTGGATCTGTTGGTGATGTATCTGCATGTAAAACTCCTATTCCAGGATATTGAGGAGATAAGAATTCACCGGTGGTTTTGTCAGGATCGCCAATATCATCTCCTACATAATGATTGTCATCTGCTCGACCATCATACACATAATAAAGACCTCTAAGGTCATCTCCGGGTTGCTTCCCTATGTAAACTGACCAATCATCACGTTGATTTTGTACTTGTTTTGCTACTTCACCTCCTGGTAGCATAAGAAATTGAAATCCAAAATAGACTCCAGTTAAATTTTGGTCCGCCAATTCAACATCATTGTCTGAATTGATATTTCCATCGTTAGTAAATGTATACTCCTTTATTATATAGCTGTTATGATTCTGATTTGCTTGAGCGTAGCTTCTCATAATAACCTCAACACCGACATCAGTTGCAAATTTTGTTTCAATTCTTTCATCTGCAGGAATAGTTGAGGATTTAGTACTTGAGGAACGTGTGTCAAGAAAACGTTCTTCAAGATTTCCATTTACAGTTACATTTGGTAGTCTATTTCTAACTTTCTTTTTATTTGATTTAGCTTTTATAAAATTTCGAGCTTCATCATTCTCGAATCCGCCCTGTGAAACGTGCCTTGAATGAAATGTACCAATAGAATCTGTCCAGTCCGTTACTCCAATCCATATACCTAGACCTTCTAGATTTTTCCTCGTCATTGTTCTAAAGTCACCACCTGGATATGTCATCTGATTCTGTAATGGTGCATAAGCTGGAATAGAATAAGATGGGAACATACTCTCCCATAATTTCCCAATTTCATGACTTTTAGTTTCAGTCGTCTGGCCAAGATTTGTACTAAAGAATACACCGAAGAATAATATAATACAAATGGCAATGCTTGGCTTGTTGAATTTCATTAATTCCTCCGAATTAAATCTATTTATTAAACTTTTATTCATTATAGTCCTCTTTAAATCTTTCTACAAATTGAAACGGAAACCTAATATATATGTTCGATGCTGACCTGCCAAAATAACATCACTTGAAGTTCGCAGCACATTTTTATCAGCGACATCCTCTGACCCTACTCTATCTGTTTTCCCATTATTGTAAAGATCTTCATAATAATGCATCCAATTGGGAATTGCAGTTCTATAATGACTTACCCAAAGATTGCTTATATCTAGATATAGTTCCATATCTCCTAATGTGCTTATTTTGAAGTTTCTGCTAATTCTTAAGTTTGAACTAAAATATGGTATTTTGTAAAATTTGACATCAGGATGGGCATCTATAAAACTATCAGATAAATGAGCATCAGTGAATTCTTTTCCTCTGTAGAACAATCCAAAACTAAATCCGGTTTTATGAAGAATTGGGTAATCTAAAATCCTTGGACCCCAATTCACAGGCGTTCGAATTGTAATAACTCCTCTACCGTAAGGTGTAATCTCTGAGATCAATGGTCTTGGAACACCGCGTAATTCTCCATCTATTCCAATAGATGGATTGTCTGTAATGACGGGGATCTGACTTATGTTTGGTACTCTTAAATCGCTTGTACTTTTCTGTGTAATATTAAAATTGAGAAAACCAGTAATCCACTCTCCATATGATCTTCTAAACTCAATATCAATTCCTCTAATTTCTCTATTTTCACGTTGTACGGCTGACTCCAAAACAATACTTTGATCAGAATGTGCATATACTATACCGCTTTCAACATCCGAGTAATCTTTATAGAATACTCCAACATGTAATTGGAAAAGATCATATATATTCTGATCATATCCTAACTCGTAGTTAATTGATTTCTGGAATGTTAAAGTAGGATCACCCAACCATTGTAGCCTATAATCTATATTTGCTGTTGAGAAATACATTGCTTCAGGCTGGGGCATTTGAACAAAATGTCCATAGTTAAAATATACTTTACTGTTTGTAGTAATTGGGAATGAGATACCTACTCTTGGACTGACATGCATTTGTGCATCAGGTTTAATTTTTGGAAATGTCCCATCAAGAAAGGCATTTACCACTTCTAAATTCGTTGCATACTCGAGAGTCCGTTGAACATCCGGTAATGAATCGTTTGCTGTATAATAATCAAAACGGAGACCAACATTAGCAACCATTCCCATAAATTCAATTTTATCTTGTACATATGCATTAAATTGCAGAGGTGAAACATCTGATTGATTAAGGTAAATTTGATCTGCATTATCATCGTGAAGGTGGAATCTATTTTGCACAAGATGTGTCTTTCTAATACCAAGTCCTATCTTTAATTCATGGGACGGATGGAATTGATTAATGAGTGCTACTTTAACATCATATCTCTCTGTATAGGAACTATCAACTGTATTTGCCCTTCCAAACATTCGGTATCCACTAACATCATCAGGATATCCTAATTCAACAGGTATATGCCCCGATTGAGGATCATAGTACAATCTACCATGGAAGTATCTTCCTGCTGATTCTGGTGATTGATCAAATTTTTTCGAGTTCCAACTTGATCTATAATAATTTGCATCCGCTTCTAAATAAAGTGTGGGTTTAAATATCTGCATTAAATGGAGACCGTATAAATTTACAATATTATTCACATATGGTTTATTGAAAAAGTAGAATGGGTTGGAGTCTCCTCCATCGAATGCAATTTTAACTTCATCACTCCATCTGCTATTCATCTCATCTCGTGATACCGTATGTATAGTGGTATTTAAAGCAGATAATGTCAGTGTTGTGTTCGTACCAAATCTGTTAATTGCCTTAAGCATGTAACCTATCTCTTCGTAAGAATCTTTCGGCTGCGGATATGTATAAGGACGGTTAATATATTTGAATCCAGCCAACAAATTAAGATCCCATGGAAGAAAATTTACTCCGCCACTTAATGAAAGATCAAGATTATGTCCTGTTCTATTTCCATATTCAACCGGTCTATGTCTCCATTTCCAAAGCTCTCTTGCTTCTTCTGCTGTAAGATCATTACCCGGATCACTGTCATTTATAAGTCTATCTGAATAGGCATTCCAACCCATCCATTTTATAGTATCTGAGATAATTCCTTCTTCACGGACAATAAAATTTTCATTATCAGAATTTTCACCATCATAAAGAACATATGGCCACATCTTATTTATTGCAGGGGTGTATCTATCAGCACCGTCATGTCTATATCCAGCAGGCTCAAATTGATAATCAACTGCTGCATGAAATTGATCTTCGGGATTTTTAGTTACGATATTAATAATACCTGATCTAGCTTCACCATACTCAGCATTATATCCCCCTCGCAATACTTTTATTTCCTGTATACTGTTTTTGTTTACTGGGAAAGATACTTTCCCAGCTTTTGTGTCTGCTGTGGAATAACCATCAATGAGAATATCTGTTTCGTCAGAAGTACCTTCACGAATTCTGATATCACCCTCAATTAAATTACCTGTTACACCTGCCTGCATACCTACTAAATTTTCGACTCTGCTAGCAAATGGCAGATTATTTATCTCTGATGCCTGAAGGTTTGTTTCAGAGGCAGAAACATCCAATCTTATTTCATCTCTTTCAGCAGTGATCACAACCTCTGCACTTTGAAACTCAGTAGGCCGTAAATTAAAATCAATAATTATAGTTCTATCCACCTCAACTTGAACTTCTGTTTGTATCAATGTCTCATATCCTATCATACTTGCTCGTAGTTGATATACACCAGGGCTTACAGCAAGAATAAGATATTTTCCATCAACATCAGTGGCAGCACCAAGTACTGTACCCTGAACAATAACATTGACTCCGATCAACGGTTCTCCAGTGGAAGCATCAGTTATTGTACCTCTTATCTTACCAGTAGTTGAAGCCAAAACTGATAATGTTGAGAATAAAAGTATAATTAAAATGGTAAATAAACGCTTCATAAGGTTCTCCTATATAGAATGAAACGGATAACTAAGTTTATTTGTAATTGCGAACTATATTGCATCTGGTTATGCATTTAAAATAATTCTAAATAAAAAGTAATAAAATTGATTTGCAAATTTTGAATAAGCTTGTTCCTTTGAAAAACATATTTTGTTTGAATCTATACAATATTAAAATTAAGCAATCGATTGTTTTGTCATATAAATTTAAGCAATCGATTTTATTATTGCAAATGTTTAGACTTAAAGTATGTTTAATAAAATCCCGTAGGAGTGAAATAATTAACTTCGGGCATCGCCCGAAGTAGAATCTAGTCTAAAAAAATGCTGAAGCTCTGAAACAGCGAGATAAACCTTTAGAAAATAATAATACCTTAAAAACCATCAAGTGATGAAAAGAGATGAACTTTTAAAAGCCCCTTCTCTTCCTAAGAGAACTGGTTTGACCTGTCTGCACAAAACCGTGTTTCGGCTTAGGCAAAAGATAAGTCATTGATCTTTAAAATCCTTAAGTTGACGCTAATGCTCTTCGGGTCTTTTACAAATTTCTTTTTCTCGATCAATTCTACTGTCGTCTATGACTATTAAATAATAATAAAATAGGTGTGATGTGATTTTAGTTTCAACCGTATTTTAACTTATAAATTAAAATTATTAGTCCCATAGGAAATACAAACACTTGAGATAAAATGATGGCTGATTCTGAAGAGAGCAAACCATATGTTAACCAAAGAGAATTATTTACCGTTATCAAAATAAATGTCGGTAACGAAAGTCCCTTTGTATCTTTTGTTTTTACAGTTTTAATAACTTGCGGTAAAAAAAGGATGGCCCCTATTCCCGCTGCAGCATAACCAATTATATTTACTAATTGCATATGAATAAATATTTAATCAATAATTAAAAACTAAAAGATTTCTCTCCCGATCGAACTAGGAGAGAAAATAAAGTATAAAATATTAACCCCTAACTCTTTCTAATTCACCAGGTCTTGCTTTATATCCACTTAATGCATAATGCATAATAACTATATAACATAATAGTGGAAGAATGTAAGACATATGTAAACCTATAGCTGGCATATCAGCAAGAACACCCTGAAGTAATGGGATAATTGCTCCGCCAACCGGTGCCATTACAAGTATACCAGATGCTTTGTTTGTATATTCTCCCAATCCATCAATTGCCATTGCGAAGATATTTGACCACATTATTGAATTGAAAAGACCTACTGCTAACATAGACCACATTGCTATATATCCAGTTGATAGTATTGTTACTCCAACAAGAATAAAAGACATTGTGGCAGCAATGAATAAAACTTTTGGGGCCCTGACTTTCTGAAGTATCGCAGATCCGATAAATCTACCAACCATCAATCCTCCCCAATATAATGGAATATATGTCGCTGCAGTTTTCTCTTCAAATCCAGCAATGTATGGCTCTGCTAAAAAATTAACAATAAAACTTCCTATGGCAACCTCAGCTCCAACGTACAATGTTAGGGCAATAACACCTAGACGTACTTGTCTAAACTTTAAAACACATCCTTTTATTTTCTTCCCTTTTTGCTGAATTACTTCTGGTAATTTCACAAAAGAAAAAATTGCAGCAACCAATAAAACAAATAAAGCTAAACCGAGATATGGACCTTGTACTGCTTCTGCTGCTTCAGCAGGAGTACTATAATGCCCCATAATCAACATTGCTCCCATTAAAGGTGCTAAAGTTGTAGCTAAAGAATTAACCCCTTGTGCTAGATTTAATCTGCTGGAAGCTGTTTCTGGAGCTCCTAAAACAGAGACATAAGGATTTGCAACAACTTGAAGAAAAACATTTCCAGTAGCCATAGTGAAAAGACCGAATAAGAAAAGCGGGTAAGAAATCATCCATGATGCTGGAAAAAATATAAGACAACCAATTCCATTTATTAATAGTCCAGCTACAATTCCTTTTTTATATCCTATTTTACCAATAACCATACTTGCAGGTACAGCCATTAAGAAATATGCTCCAAAAAAACTAAATTGGATCAGCATTGTTTCCGTATAGTTCATCTGGAATAATCCCTTAAAATGAGGGATTAAAATATCATTTAACGATACAATTGCTCCCCATATAAAAAAGAGTGAGGTCATTAATGCAAAAGCAAATTTATAATTATTTCCCTTACTTTCCGGTCGTTCCATTTTTACTCCATTACAATAAAATGTGTTAAATAATTCTATATTTAATTAGCAAAAAAATTGTTAATAACAAATTTAGTTATTTTTTTCTCTATATAATTCATTTGTTTTTATCTCTCTTTTTCCAAACCTCGGTCCTTGCCAGCTAACTTTTAATCCTTTTCCTCCGCCGGCCTGAAAATATTTAAGATCGATTTTGTGAAATCCAGCTTTTAAAGCAATTGAACAGGTTTCTGTTATCATACCGTGATTTGCATCATTCTCTATTATTTCTTCACCATCGATGTATAATCGACTACCATCATTTGATTCCAAATAAAAAGTGTAAATTCCATCATTGGGAACTTTTATATATCCATCGTATTTAAATCCAAAATATTTATCTGTATTCGCCTTTTCAATATTAAACGTATTTACAACACCTTGTAAAATAGGTTCTACAATATCTAAGTCAGCAGTGGTTACAAAAAATTTCTCAAAATATTTATAATTTAATCCTGGAATAACTTCAATATTTTTTATTGGATCATTGAATTCTGCTTTTGTCAGTTGTGTCGTTACAATTCCACTAGGCAGATTTTCATTATCAAAAGCTTGGAATTTTAGAGTTGTAGTCCTAAGAATTTCTAAAGAAGAAGTACAAAGTTTTGACTTCTTTGATGGTTTAGTACCATCGAGTGTATAACGAATCATAGAATTTTTTGTGTCGCACGCTAATTCAATTTTTGTTGAATTCATAAACAAAGTTTTTCCACTCTTAACATAAGGAAGTGATACAACAGACGGACCATTTCCTGAAGGTGGTCTGTTATCACCACTGCTTCCCCATTCTTTGTTAGGCTTATCCCCCATTTCAAAAATAAGATTACCACCATTAATAATATCACTATGGTTTATATAGGATTTTGAATATGTCTCTCCATTAAGTTTTACTGATTGAATATAATAATTCTCTTCAGATCGATTTCTAGCTTCAATTATAAATTCTTTTCCACCTGCCTTGCCGCCTGCCTTGCCGTCAGGCAGGTTTTCTAAGTTGATGGTAGCTTTATCGAACAATGGACTTCCAAAAACATAAATATATTGTCCAGGTGAAACCGGATAAAATCCTAATGAACTTAAGATATACCATGCTGACATTTGTCCGCAGTCTTCATTACCAGCAATTCCTTCTGGATCATCAGAATAAAGTTCTGTTAGAATTTTATGCACAATTTCTTGAGTCTTCCATGGTTTTCCAACATAGTTATACAAGTAAGGCAGATGATGTCCCGGCTCATTGCCGTGCCAGTATTGACCAATTATGCCTTGTTGTTCCTCATCAGTTTGGTAAGTGAATAGTATATCTAACCATTTCGAAAATTCTTCATCTCCACCAGCTAAGTCAATTAAGCTCTTTGTATCGTGTGGTACAAACATATATTGATATGCATTTCCTTCAGAGTAAGCTGAGTTTATTAACGGATCAAAAGGTGAAAGCCATTTCCTATCATAACTTTTTCCACGCATAAATTTTGCAGCAGTATCAAAAACATTTTCGTAAAAATGTGACCTCACATTATATTCATCATAATCATCTTCCTTCCCCAGTGCTTTAGCAATTTGTGATATACACCAATCGTTGTAACAATATTCTAAAGTCTTAGAAACTGACTCACCCTGCCTATCATACGGAATATAACCATGGTTCTTATAATATTTTAATCCTAGTCTATCCATCTGTGAAATTTCTTTCATTCCTGTATAAGCCTTTTCAATATTATAATCTCTAATTCCTTTTATATAGGCATCGGCAATGATCGATACAACGTGATAACCAAGCATATCATCAGTATAGTTACCTACAAGAGGCCACATTGGCAGTCTTCCTCCATCATCATATTTTGCTAGTAATGATTTAATAAATTCATTTGTTTCCTTTTGTTCAATGATTGTAAATAATGGATGAAGACCACGGAACGTATCCCAAAGAGAAAAGACAGTATAATTGGTAAAACTATCAGCTTTATGGATTTTACCATCAATCCCTCTATAACTCCCGTCAACATCCATAAATAAATCAGGACTTAAAAAAGCATGATACATCGAAGTGTAAAAATTAATTCTTTGTCCTGCCTGTTCGGCAGGCAGGTCTTCTGTTCCCCCATCAATTTGAATTTTATTTAGTTTCTCATTCCATAATTCCTTTGCATCACTTCTAATTTTATTAAAGTTCCATCCCGAAATCTCTGCATTTAAATTCTTTCTTGCGCCTTCAGCACTCACTGAAGATATTCCAACTTTCACAAGTATTTCTTCATTGTCAATAGTTTTATATTTAATACATGTTTTTAAATTCTTTCCTACAATTTGGTTTTCACTCTCTAAATAAAACACATCTGATTTCGAAAATGGTTTTGAGAATTGTGCAACGATATAGACATATTGATCATATGCCCAACCATGCGAGCGACGTAGTCCTTCAATTTCATTATCATTAACAATTTTTATATATCCTTCTTCTGCACCATCCGGATGGAGTAAATCAATTATAATGTTTGCACTATCAGTCTTAGGAAAAGTGTATTTATGAAATCCACAACGGGCAGTTGTAGTTAATTCTGCTTTAATATTTGAATCTTCTAAAAACACAGAATAATAACCTGGCTCAGCAAGTTCATTTTCATGCTTAAATTTTGAATGAGTAACTTCACCAACACTTGGTATAAAAAGAATATCTCTATACTCCGGTTCCCCTACACCATTTAAGTGAGTATGTGAGAAACCAAGTATTATTGAGTCTGGGTAATAATACCCTCCGCACGACTCTTGTCCTTCCGTTCTTGTATCAGGGCTTAGCTGCACCATTCCAAACGGGACACTGGCCCCGGGGTAAGTATGACCATCACCCCCTGTCCCAATAAAGGGATTAACATATTGTGTATAATCTTTATATTCTTTAGCACAACTTGATAATAAAAATATTCCAGCTATTATTAACCAAATAATCTTTATTTTCATTTTTTCTTCAATTATTTATTGTGTGTTATTTCTCTTATTAGTTTAACTTCACTACTGTCAAACGGTGTCCCATCTTGTCTAAAAATATCGTGGAACCATGTTCCAGGTTCTGATGACCCTTCTTTTGAACCCCATGGATAAATAGTATTAGATTTACCGCTAACTAATCCCCAGTTAATACAACTGATATTTTCTTCTTTAAAATAAGGGAAGTGTGTTTCAAATTTACTGTTATTAGTGCGAGCCATATATTCCGTGCAAATCAATGGACGATTATATTTTCTTAAACTATCTACAATATTCTTTACATCACTAAGACTTGAATATTGATGAAATGTAATAACATCTGAATTTGTAAGAGAAAATTTGTTAAGAGAATCAAAATCAGCACTATAATTCCATACAGATACTGATAAAGGCTGAGATAATCCAACTTCCCTTGACCATCGAAAAACGGCTTTGAGTAATGGTAGACTTTTATTCAATTGTCCTGTATTGCCAGGTTCATTATAAAGGTCCCAGAATAATATTCGTTCATCATCCTTAAAGCTGTTTAGTATGTCCTT
>JBDLIN010000086.1:0-14189 GCA_039714835.1 Bacteroidota bacterium
TTGTCGCACATGTCTTGTGTTGATTGGATTGAAGATAATGAGTTCGAACTTGTATTTATTCTCTGGTCATATGAGTTGCAAATACAAATTATAGCAAAGACAAGAATTAATAGAAGTGATGCAAAATTCGTTTCACTGAAAAATTATTGGCCTCAAGCTGAAACGTATGAAAGAGAAATTCATGAGATGTATGGAATCGATTTCGAAGGTAATGATAGACTTGGTGAATTTATTCTTGAAGATTGGGAAGGAACTCCTCCAATGAGAAGAGATTTTGATACGATCAAATATTCTCAAGAAACTTATTACCAGCGACCAGGGAGAGAAGATGCACAGAATGTTCGTGAAACTATTACAAAACACAGCGGTGAAGAAGTGCCTGATTTTGCAAAGAAATATACGATACGTAAGATAGAAGAATGAGAGAAAAAGAAACTACATTATATTTAGGTCCACAGCATCCTGGTATAACCGGGAATATGATGGTTAAGCTAAAAGTTGCTGGGGATACTATTGTTAAAGCCGAAACTCATGTTGGATATTTACATAGAGCTTTTGAAAAATTAATGGAACAAAGAACTTGGACGCAGTGCTTTCCAATTGTCTGCCGCATCTGTGTGCCTGAACCTGATCCTAATGAAGAGAATTTAGCTCGAGCAATTGAAGAAATTGAAGGACGAGAAGTTCCTGAGCGAGCAAAGTATATTCGTGTTATGGTTTTAGAGTTAGCACGTCTATCATCATATCAATTATGGATGGCGGGTCAATCAGGCTCAATGGGGCTTTATACAATGCCTCAGTGGACAGTAGGTGATCGTGATTATATCCTCGATCTTTTTGAGGAACTTACAGGCGGTAGAGTTTATCATATGTATATTTGGGCTGGAGGTGTACGTCGAGATCTGCCTGAAGGATTCAAAGATAAAGTTTTAAAAACAATGGATTACCTTGAAAGCCGTTTAGCTGATTATGACAGACTTTTATTCCAAAATGCATTGTTTCACAAAAGGGCTAAAGGTGTAGGGATCATTCCAAAGGAAAAAGCAATTGAGTGGGGAGTAGTAGGTTCTCCATTACGTGGTTGCGGAATTAAGCATGATGTTAGAATTGATGAGCCGTATGAAATTTATGATAAATTGGATTTTATAGTTCCTACACACGAAGGAAATGATATTTGGTCTCGCGCTATGGTTCGTCGTCAGGAAATTGAGCAATCAATATCTATAGTTCGCCAAGTAATGGAAAAAATGCCTGGAGGCGAATACTATAATAAAATTCCTAATCCACTTACATGGAAAATTCCACCAGGTGAAGCATATGTGAAAACTGAATCTGTCAGAGGTGAGTTTGGATATTATGTTGTTAGCGATGGATCGGATAAACCAAGAAGAATTCATGTTCGTGGACCAGCATATGTTCACGGTGTTTCATTGCTCGAAGAAGTTCTAAAAGGGGCAAATATTTCAGATGTTTCTTTCATTATGAATAGTTTAGGGACATGTCCGCCGGAGATTGAAAGGTAAAGATTATGGCAATAGATTTAAAAGGAATATTATCACCATTTTCTGCTTTAGCGCAAGGTACAAAACCTCCGCACACAGTTAAGTACCCTAAAGAAGAAAAAGAAACAGCAGCACGCTATAGAGGATTTCATTATAATGATCTTGACGAATGTATTGGCTGCGGTACATGTTCCACAATATGCCAGAATGCTGCAATTGATATGATTCCTGTCGAAGGATTTGAAACGAACAATGGTGATTCTGGATTACGCCCTAGAGTTGATAATGGCCGTTGTTGCTGGTGTGCACTTTGTGTTGATATTTGTCCTACAGGTTCATTGAATTTAACCTCTGATTATGTTTATGTAACAGATGATCCAGACACATTTCTTTGGACTCCAGGCGTAGATAATGCTGAAGATGGCAAAGATAAACTTTCTTGGAAAAGTGCAGATGGTAAATCACTATTAGAATATAGCCGTGTTCCAATGAAAGAGTTGGATGGCAAAGAACGTATTAAGTCATTCGCAGAAGTTGTAATTGGTTACAATGAAGAGGAAGCCCGTAAAGAAGCCGATCGCTGTATTGCCTGTGGTATTTGTACAGATATTTGTCCAGTACACATGCACATTCCTGAATATATAAATGCAATATCTCGCGGCGAAGATGAAGAAGCGGTTCGAATTATCTATGACAACAATCCACTAGGTGAAACTTGCGGAAAAGTTTGTACTCGTCGATGCGAAACAACTTGTGCAATTAATCATAAAGGCGATCCAGTTGCTATCAGATGGCTGAAAGAATATGTTACATCTAAAGTTGAAAATGCTGATTTAATAAAAGAAATTCTTAATCCTGAAATTGCTGAACCAAACGGACATAGTGTTGGTATTATAGGTGCTGGACCATCCGGACTAACAGCAGCATATTATCTCGCGCTTAAAGGATTCGATGTTACTATCTACGAAGCAAAAGAGCATGCGGGTGGAATGATCATGTACGGTATTCCAAAATATCGGTTACCTCTTGATAGTATTGATAAGCAAGTTGATTATATGAAGTCTATCGGTGTGAAAATTAATTATAACACAAAGGTTGGAACGGATATTACTTTCAACGAGTTAAAAGAAAAGCATGAAGCAATTATGATCGGTATTGGTTTTGAAATTCCTTATGAAATTGGTGTTACTGGTGAAGAAGCTGAAGGTTCTATTCAAGCTGTAAATTTCTTACGTGAAATAAATGGCGGAAAGCATGTAGAAATTGGTAACAAAGTAGTTGTGATTGGTGGTGGAAACGTTGCTATTGATGCTGCACGTGTTTCAAAACGTATGGGAGCTGAAGTAACTATCCTTTATAGACGACGTGTTGAAGATATGCCGGCAGATTGGGAAGAGATCGAAGGTGCTGAACACGAAGATGTAATTATTCATCCTCAGGCAATTCCATTAGAAATTTTATCTGATGAAAGTGGAAAAGTTAAATCAATTAAATATGCTAATGCTGAAATGATTCCTGATGAAAAAGGTGGTAGACCAAGACCTAAGATCATTGAAGGGGACGAGCATACAATTGAAATAACTTCAGTTATTGGTGCTATTGGTCAGGAAGCGGATTATTCATTCTTCCCCGAAGAGATTAAAGAGCAGATCGAAATATCTCGTGGTAGAATGGTTGTGGATGAAAATCAGGCTACAAAACTACCTTGGCTTTTTGCTTGCGGTGATATTGCTAACAGACAAGCTGATGCAATAAGTGCTATTGCTGATGGATACCGTGCTGTAAAAGGGATTGAAAAGTTATTATTAAAATAAGGAAGCATAACAATGGCAGACTTATCAACAAAATATCTTGGATTAAAATTAAAAAATCCCATAATTGCTTCAAGTTCAACTCTAACCTCCAATGTTGAAAGTATCAAGCAACTTGAAAAAGCTGGCGTAAGTGTTGTTGTTCTTCGTTCAATATTTGAAGAAGAAATCACTCTCGAAACAAATAGATTTATTGAAAATGCTGTTGAAGATGGTTATGACGAAGCACTCTTCGATTACTATGATAAAAAGGTAAAGCAAGATAATGTTGAAAATTATCTTAAGCTGATCAGAGAGACAAAAGAGGCTGTTAACATTCCTGTAATTGCCAGTATTAATTGTAAATCAGATCATGAGTGGATTTATTTTGCAAATAAACTTGAAAATGCCGGTGCTGATGCACTTGAACTAAATATGTTTTTCCTTCCAAGCTGGTCAAAAAGAACTGTAGAAGAAAACGAAGCACTCTATTTTGATATTGTAAACAAAGTTCTTCAACAAGTTTCAATTCCGCTAACATTAAAAGTAAGTCACTACTTTTCAGATTTGTCATCAACACTTCTACAATTATCCAAAACTGGAATCAAAGGTTTAGTTTTATTCAATAAATTCTTCACACCCGATTTTGACATTGAAACTGAAAAGATGACACAAAATTATGTTTACAGTTCCCCACAAGATATTGCATTACCGCTTCGCTGGGTTTCAATTCTTTCCAGTCAGTTAAAGAAAGAGGAAAACAACGATTGTGGAATTGTTGCATCAACGGGTATTCATGATGGTGAAGGAGTAATAAAGCAAATACTTGCCGGGGCAGATGCTGTTCAGATTGCATCTACTTTATATATTAATGGTTTTGAACAAGTCGATAAAATGTTATTCGACCTAAATTCATGGATGGAGAAAAAGAATTATTCATCACTTGATGATTTCAAAGGTAAATTATCATATCAAGGTGGTGATAATCCTGACCAATATGAACGAACTCAATTCATGAAAAATTTTAGTGATAAAGAATAAAAAAATAGAACACGGATAACACAGATTTATTATGATGAAGAATGATATAAATTTTAATTATCAACAATCATAAGTGATCATTTAAATCTGTGTCCTAATCTTTTCTGATAAAGATTTTAATCAATGAATAAGTAAATGGTAAATTTTTTGAAATGTGAAATTCATTCATTATCTTGGGTAATAAGACATCAGATCTTAAAAAAATTAAATCGGAGAAATTATGAAAAAGAAAAGTTCAATTTTAACTCTATTTATTCTCTTATTATCTCTACTTTTTGTAAATCAAAGTACCTTTGCTCATTGTGAAATTCCTTGTGGTATTTACGAAGACTCTTTAAGGGTATCTTTAATAAAAGAGCATGTGACCACAATTGAAAAATCGATAAAGATGATTTCTGAATTATCGAAAGAAGATTCACCAAATTATAATCAAATCGTTCGATGGGTTATGAATAAAGAGAAGCATGCTAAAGAAATTCAGGAAATTGTAAGTCAGTATTTTCTTCATCAGCGAGTGAAAATAACCGACTCATCAAATAAGGAGCAATACAATAAATATGTTCAGCAATTGAAATCACTTCACGAGATAGCTGTTTATGCAATGAAGACGAAGCAAAGTACTGATGCAACGAATATAGAAAAACTAAGAAAAAGTATTAAGTCATTTGAAGAAGTATATTTTCATTCACATGAGCATTAACAATATTAGATAATTTGATGGGAAATCTTAGAATATAAGTTCATTGGATTTCCCAACATAAAAAATTAAGCTGTTTCTTTTATTGCTTGATTTGATTTCTTTGTAGTAAAAACTGATAACAGAATTGCTAAGGCGAAACCTCCAATTATAATTGCTGTTTCCAAAATGTATTTGGATGGTTCAACCCAAACTTCGTGGAAGTAATCCCAACGCCCTAATATCTCAACGGAATTCCAGAATATAATAACAGTTGGAATTGCATATCTAATTGCATAAGGCATTTTTGAAATCTTTAATAAACGAAGAATCAAATAAACTGACCAAATTAGAAATCCGGCAAATGATGCATAAGTAACAGGATGAAAATCACCAAAAATTGATTTGTCATAAATAAGTAATAGATAGATATAAAAGAACCAGGTAACATAAATTACTTCCAGTGCAGTATTTAAAGCAAAGTTTCGCTCTTTATCCGCTGGAGCAACTTTAATTTTTAGTTTTAAATTTCGATTCAGCCACATGAAAAAATTGCATCGGGTTTGACTATTAAATAAATAATAGATCATTGTTGATAACAGAAGCCCAAGAGAAGAGGGCATTATTAAATATTCTGCCTTAGTTGCAATCTCACCATTTTCCATTAAGTGGGGTATTCCCAGATGTTGTGCTGTCCAGACAAATGAAAACTCTACCCAGCCTGTCCAAAGCAATTCACCACCTATAAAGCCAAGCCACGTTGCTGTTGATTCTGATTTATTTTGTGATCCAAACCATATTAAAAAAAGACCAATCAAGCCTAGTATTGTGGCTGTTAAAAACATATACTGCTCACCGCCACTCTTTTCAATAATCACCATCAGTATATGTCCAATTGGCATTACAAATAGGACAATAATGAATGCTAAAATTCCCACAAATGGTTTTTCATTAAGTTTAAACAATTTTATCCTCTAAAATATTTTTACTATTTAAACATAATCTAAATAACACTTATATCAAAAATTATTAGATTGAAATTCAAATTGGATAATCATTTCACTAATATTGAATAGATACAATATTATTTTATCGAATCATTATGAGGCATTTATAAAATGAGAACGAAATACATTTTAAAAATAATTCTCTTTATCTATGTTATCAGTAATGTTTCTGTCTTTGCACAAACAAAATCTGAAAAGAAAAAGTATTCAGAAATCATTCCTAATCACACCGAATTAAAAATTATTCACTCGAATATAATAGATGATGATTACTTCCTCTATATAAAATTACCAAGTGGATATAAAGATTCAGATAAAAACTATCCTGTTATATATCTTCTCGATGGTGATATTGCCTTTACAATGGCATGGAGTACCGTTAGATATTTACAATACGGTAAACATCTTTCAGATGTTATTATCGTCGGAATTGGATACGGTTCACTATTATCAAGTGATGAGAGAAATATGAGAGAAAGAGACTATTCGATTTCAGCACTACAAAGATTAGAAGAAAGTGGAGGTGGAGAAAAATTTCTAAAATTTATAAAAACTGAATTAATTCAATTTATTGATTCTCATTACAGAACTAAGCCTAATGAAAGAATTATAAACGGATATTCTATTGGCGGACTGTTTACCCTCTATGTTTTCTTGAATGAGAATGATTTATTTAGTGGTTATATTGCTGGAAGCCCATACACACCTTTTGACAAAGATTATTTATTAGAAATACTTCAACAAAATTCTGAAAAGCTAAGAAATACTGATACAAAACTATTTATTTCGTACGGTGAATTGGAAGATAAAGAAGAATATGTTATACCTATAGAGGATGTAGTCAATAAATTATATGATTCTGGAATCAATAAAAATAGAATTAAAAAACAGATCTTTAATAATGGCTCACACTTTACTTGTCCATCAGAAGCGATGGTTTATGGACTTAAATTTATTTTTGAATAAAATGACTTTTCAAGTGTATAATTAATGAGATGATTAAAAGAATAATTAATCCGGGACTATCGAGATCGGAAAAAATGGCGTTTGAAAAGTATGTAAAAAATAATATGAAACGTGCTTATTACAGTGCTTTTGGTATCCTTGGCTCACACGATGCTGCAATGGAAATTTCACAAGATGCATTTATAAAAGCATACAGAAATTTTAAAACTTTTGATCGAAAGAAAAGCTTTTTTACTTGGTATTACACAATTTTGAGAAATCTTTGTTTGAATTTTATTAGAGATTCAAAGAATCAAAACACAACGAGTTTTTTAGATCAAATTGAGTTGAAGGATAGCAAGTATACTAGCGATGATATTGAACTGAAGGAAGAAAGAAAAATAATATGGAATGCACTTCAGCAAATGGAATTTGATGATAGAGAAATAATCATTCTTAAAGAATTTGAAAACTTAAGTTATGAAGAGATATCAGATACTCTGAAAATTCCAAAAGGTACTGTAATGTCAAGGTTATATTATGCCCGTAAAAAACTGGCAAAGAAATTAGAGGTTTTAAAAAGATGAAAGAAAGATTCATTCTATTAATAGAAAAATATTTTGATAACGAACTAACTCCTGATGAAAAATATGAATTTGAGTCGTTGTTACTTAATGAAGAGTATAAAAATGAATTCAAAGAACAAAAAAGAGTTAAGGAGGTGTTAGGTAAAATGAAACTTAAAAATCCATCCGCAGAAGTATGGGACAAATACTGGCTGGGTGTTTACAACAAAGTTGAACGCAGTTTAGCTTGGATAGCTGTTGCACTAGGTTTTACAATTCTGATTATTTATGGAAGTATTGAAGCAGTTGAACAATTTTTCGCTGATACTCAAACTCCTGGTATAATTAAATTTGCTGTATCAGCATTGGTTATTGGGGGATTGGTGCTGCTCTTCTCTGTCATAAGGGAAAAATTCTTTACTCATAATCGTGATAAATACAAGGAGGTTCAAAGATGATAATTGTCAATACGGCAAAAATTGCTGGTAAAGAGATCAAACAGACTTTTGGAATTGTGAGGGGTAACACAATTAGAGCAAGACATATCGGTAAAGATATTGTTGCCGGACTGAAAAATATTTTTGGTGGCGAAATTGAAGAATACACAAAGTTAATGGGTGAATCAAGAGAGCAGGCATTAGATAGGATGACTAACGAAGCTAAAGCACTTGGTGCAAATGCAATTGTAAATGTTAGATTTTCTACAAGCTATATTATGCAGAATGCAGCAGAAATTCTTGTTTATGGAACAGCAGTTTATGTTGAATAATTCTCAAACTAAATTTTAGGCATAATTATATGAAGAAAAGGGAACTCAATACTTTATTAATTCTTTTATGGTTCATTTGTCTAAATACTATACTTGCAAATGATAGCAATCTTGTAGGAACATGGAAAGGAAAACTTGATTTACCCGGCCAACAGTTAAGTATTGTCTTTCATATATCGCAAGATGAAAATAATAACTTCAATGCGAAAATGGATAGTCCAGACCAAGGAGCAACTGGTATTCCTGTTAGCGGTGTTTCATTTAGTGACGACGAAGTGAGTCTTACAGTTAGTGCAATCGGTGGTGAATACAGGGGAGTATTACAAGAGAATAGTAGGACAATTAATGGTTCTTGGAAACAGAGCGGTTATGAATTTCCTCTAATTCTTAATAAACAAAAAGAGATAGTTAAAAAGGAAGTAAAAAAAGAAAATGATGATTCCGAAGTAATACTTGAAACGTCTACTGGAAAAATTTATGGAACTTTAGAACTCCCAGATTCAAAATCACCTTATACAGTTGCTTTAATAATTTCTGGCTCTGGACCAACAGATAGGGATGGGAATAGTAATATGGGGTTGAAAACAAACAGCTATAAAATGATTAGTGAAACTTTAGCTTCCAATGGAATTGCTTCAATACGTTACGATAAAAGAGGGATAGGAAAAAGTAATAAGGCTGGATTAAGAGAGAATGATTTACGCTTTGAAAACTATATTGACGATGCAAAAGATTGGATTGAATTGTTGACACAAGACAGTAGATTTACTGAAGTAATTATTATTGGTCATAGTGAAGGCTCACTAATTGGAATGATTGCTTCACAGCAAAGGAACGTCTCAAAATTCATTTCACTTGCTGGTGCTGGTCAATCGGCTGATAAAGTTATTAGAGAACAATTAAAATCTAAACCTCCAATAGTCTTGGAACAAGCGAATCCAATTTTAGAAAAATTAGTAAGAGGGGAAACAGTTAATGATGTTCCTCAAATGTTAAATTCGTTATTTCGATCCAGCATACAGCCTTATTTAATTTCATGGTTTAAGTATAATCCACAAAAAGAGATTGCAAAGCTAAAACAACCGGTTCTGATTATACATGGAACTACGGACATTCAAGTTAGTATTGAGGAAGCTGAAAGGCTTGTTAAAGCTAATCCCAAAGTGGAAGTTAAAATAATAAATGGAATGAATCATGTGTTAAAAGATTCTGAGGAAAATTATTCGGAAAATCTTGCAACATATTCAAATCCGAATTTACCTTTAAATAAAGAGTTATGTGATTTAATGATTGGTTTTATTCAAAGAGATGTGAATAAATAGTTATTGAGAGGGGGATACCAACTGTTTCCCCCTTCAAACTATTTCTTATAATATTTCATTGCCTCTGGTATCCAGGATTTTAAATTATTTATTCTTGTTTCATCAGAAGGATGCGTACTGAAAATCTCTGGTGGACTTCCACCATTTTTATTGGCAGACATTCTCTGCCAAAATTCTGGAGCAGCGTTAGGATTGTAACCAGCCATAGCCATGAAGATCAATCCCATATGGTCAGCTTCACTTTCGTGAGTTCTGCTATAAGGAAGCATTACTCCAACTTCTGTTCCCACCCCGTAAACTGACATCCAAATTGCTTGAGTTTGCGCTGGTTCATCCTTCATTGCAACCATCAATCCGACTGCACCGATCTGTTGTAAAAGCTGCTGACTCATCCTCTCATTCCCATGTTCGGCAATTGCATGGGCGATCTCATGACCAAGAACAACCGCAAGTCCAGTTTCATCCTTTGTTATAGGGAGAATTCCAGTATAGACGACAACTTTTCCTCCTGGCATACACCAGGCATTTACTTGCTCATTATCAACAAGATTAAATTCCCATTCATAACCATTTAAATGATCGGAAAGATTATTTTGAGACATATATTCTTCGACTGAATGTTGAATTCTTGTTCCAACTCTTTGAACCATTTTTGCATTTGCTTTATCCTTACTAGCATGATTCTCAGCCATGAATTGATCATACTGTTGAAAACTCATAGCTTGCATTTCACTATCGGAAATCATATTCAGTTGTGATCTTCCGGTTAATGGAACGGTACTGCACGAGTTAAAGAATAAATATGAAACGATTATAAGTGTAAATGTAGAGATAACCTTTTTCAAAGTAGATTTTTGATAATCAAAACTCATTTTGTCGCATCCTTATTGGAGAAAATTCTGTAAAAAATATTTTGTTAACTTTCTTCTTCGTAACGAATCCATTCCTGTGTTCTGAAGAAGAATGCAATATAACCCCGAACTTGTAATTTCCCATCTTCGACCCATAACTTACAGTCATAGACTTTTCCTTTCTTAGGATCAAGTATTTCACCATCTTCCCATTCGTTATCATCTTCATCAAGTTCCATATCAGTAATGATAGTCATACCTAACATTTTTTGATCTTTTCTTGGATCGTCTTCATCGCATTCATCACAGATTGGATCGGGATCCTCTTCAGGGAGTCTAAATAATTTAACTATATCACCAAATAGCTTTCCATCTTGTAGATATATTTTCACAACAGATTTTACTCTACCTGTTTCATCATCAATAGTTTTCCATAAACCGGTTATCTCTTCGTGCTGCGCAAATAATACATTGCTTAAAAACATCATTGATATTACAATTAAAAAAAATATCCTTTTCATAAAAACTCCTATGTTAAATATTAATATGTGACTTATAGTTCTTTAAAATAACAAAAAATATCTGTCATTCCGTGATGTTTTTACACGGAATCTTTCGTAATAAATAGAGATTCCGGCTAAAAGAATGCCGGAATGACAATTTCTTCTAGATTATTCAAAAGATTCTTAGCTATAAAATCATTTATGGTTTTGAAAATAATAATATTTATTTGATATGACAAAGTGAGATTCTTTTAAACTAAAGAAATCTTCCTTCTACCAGAAGATTAAATATGATTATTTAACAATTCAAATAGTATATACCCTAAAAGAATTTTTATGCAACCTAACTCAAATAGAAAAAGTATTAAATAATATCATTTGGCGAATTGTAATGTAAGTAGAAAATATGAAATAAGTAAGGAATTCAGTGATATTAGGATCAATATAATGACCATTGATTTTTAATAACTTGAAAAATCATTCAATTTGGTATTTTAAACATTGCACTCAGTTTAAATAACTTTATTATATTTATGAATGATTATACTATAATATTGAATAGTGAGGTTTTTCTGCACTTGATATTTGACAATATTTTTTTTAACTAGATAATCGTATTCTTTAATATAAATCATAGGAGTTTTTCCATGAAAAAAATATTTACAGTCTTATTTTTCTTTTCAATTCTATTTCTTTCTTCATCAATAATTTCTCAAGTATTCACCGACGACTTCGAATCAGGTACAGCTAGCTCAGACTGGGGCGTATACTTTACAGGGGAAGAAACCGTATCAGGTGTTGCCATGAGTGAAGCTCCTGTAGCCCTTTCAAATGGTGGTAGTCATATAGGTTATCTTCAAGATTCAGATGGAACATATACAGGTGTTGCCCAAGCAGTAGCTGGAGATGAGAGTATGCAGAACTATTCAATAGAAGCAGACGTGTTCTGTTATGTAAATCATCCAAGTGGTTCAGCTTACACAGGATTAGTAGTATACGCAGATAGTACAATAGATACATATATAAAAATGGTAGCAGATTTTGATGGAAGTCAGCGAATTCGTTTTTATAATAATCACTTGAATATGACAACATTTCAATATTCCTTCCATCATCAATTTGATGCAGCTGATATACCAGGAGGAATTCCAACAGAGGATGGCTGGCATAATATGAAAGTAGAAGTAAAAACATTGAATGCAGATACGACAGCGTTTTGGTGTTATTTTGATGGTGAGCTGTTAGCTGGATGTCCAATATATGATACAAGTGATGATAGGATGGCTTCTGGAAAATTTGGTCTTTTCGCTTTCCAACAAGATTCAGATGGAATAGCTGGGTATTTTGATAATGTTTTAGTAAAAGAATTGCCTTCTGAATCTGATGAATTGTTTTCAGAAGACTTTGAAACTGGGAGTGCTAGTACAGATTGGGGAGTATACTTCACAGGAGAAGAAACCGTATCAGGTGTTGCCATGAGTGAAGCTCCTTCAGCTCTTTCAAGTGGAGGTAGCCATGTTGGTTATCTACAAGATTCAGATGGAACATATACAGGTGTTGCCCAAGCAGTAGCTGGAGATGAGAGTATGCAGAACTATTCAATAGAAGCAGACGTGTTCTGTTATGTAAATCATCCAAGTGGTTCAGCTTACACAGGATTAGTAGTATACGCAGATAGTACAATAGATACATATATAAAAATGGTAGCAGATTTTGATGGAAGTCAGCGAATTCGTTTTTATAATAATCACTTGAATATGACAACATTTCAATATTCCTTCCATCATCAATTTGATGCAGCTGATATACCAGGAGGAATTCCAACAGAGGATGGCTGGCATAATATGAAAGTAGAAGTAAAAACATTGAATGCAGATACGACAGCGTTTTGGTGTTATTTTGATGGTGAGCTGTTAGCTGGATGTCCAATATATGATACAAGTGATGATAGAATGGCATCAGGAAAATTTGGTCTTTTTGCGTTTCAACAAGACTCAGATGGTATAGCGGGATATTTTGATAATATTTCAGTTAAAGCTTTAGAACCTGTTGTTTCGGTAGAGGACAAGAAAGTTACGGAAACAATTCCTCAAGAATTTTCTTTAAAACAAAATTATCCAAATCCATTTAACCCTACTACTAATATATCTTACCAAATAGAGAATGCAAGTAATGTCTCTCTAGTTATTTATGATGTATTAGGAAGTAAGATTAAAACACTTGTGTCGCAAAATCAAGCACCTGGCTATTATAATGTTACATGGAATGGAAGAAACGACTTTGGAAACAAAGTAAATTCTGGAATCTATCTATACACATTAAAAGCCGGTCAACTGCTTGAAAGCAAAAAAATGATCTTAATGAAATAATAGAAGATTCAGTTTGAATAAACGATGACGCTCATTATTTCATTCTTAAAGATGATTTGATTCAGTTGGTAATTGAGTTTGGTGTTAATGATAAGTTTATTAGCACCAAATTTATTATCTTTCAGAAATTTATCAATGGCGTTGTTCGTTAATTTAAATGTTAATCACACAATTAAGTGGTCAAAAATGTTCAATGCAATCAATAGTATCAGAAATCAAAACAGATTTAGATTCGTCGTTTTTGTTTTATTCTTTTTTATATCCCAAATTTCACTCCTTGCCGGAACAACTGGAAAAATATCTGGAATTGTCACAGATGCCACAACTGGAGAAGTAATACCTGGTTGTAATATTATGGTTGTCGGCAGTACAATGGGTGCTGCAAGTGATATAAACGGTGAGTACTTTATTCTCAATATCCCTCCTGGAACATATACTATAAGAGCTACAATGGTTGGATATAAAAATTACATTGTCGATCAGGTTCAGGTAATAACAGATCTAACTACTAAGATCGATTTCGAAATGGTGGAAACATCATTAGAAATGGATGAAGAGGTTGTAGTTGTTGCTGAACGTGCATTAGTTCAAAAAGATGAAACCTCAAAACAAGCAATTGTTTCATCCGAAGATATCATGAATATGCCGGTGAACAGTATTCAAGAGATTTTAACCACTAAAGCTGGATTTACGGTTGATGCAAATGGTGATCTTCATGTTAGAGGCGGCAGATCTGATGAGATATCGTATATGGTCGATGGAGTGAAAATGGAGGACCCTCTTTATCGTGAAACGAATAATAATTTTAATAAAGATGCGATAAATGAAATGGTTATCATCAGTGGTAC
>JBDLIN010000087.1:0-14119 GCA_039714835.1 Bacteroidota bacterium
TACTAGTTTCTGGCTTGCCTACCGTAGCTTTAGCGTAGGTAGGATGCTAGATCCTTGTAACCTGTTCACCTGCAACCTTTAACCTTCTTTTGGACTCCAAAAATGTTTTGCCATATTTACACAATCATCTTCAAGAAACTCAACACCTTCAGCACGCAAAAGTTCTTCCATCAAGTTTGGATCACCAAAATGAATTTTTCCGGTAAGTGCTCCGAATCTATTTACAACCCTATGACAAGGTAGCTCTGATGAGGCTCCATTTATTGCCCAGCCCACAGTTCTAGCTGCAGAACGTATACCGCAAACTTCAGCAATTGCACCATACGTAGTAACTTTCCCATATGGTATTTCAGCAACAACCTTATACACTTTATCAAAAAAATCTTGGTTTTTCTTTTTCATATCATATATTTATGTAGAGCGAGCTTCAGCTCGCTCAGTATTTCTCATTTCCAAACCTCCGAGGTTTGAAAACTAATCTAAGCTAAAAACCTCGGAGGTTTTAGTATCAATCTTCAGTTATGTAGAGCGATTCGCTTGCTTGCCCACCAATAGCTGTAGTTTTGTACTAAGGTGGTAGTCGCTCCGAAAAAAACGAATCAGGTGATTTGCTTCACATTTTATCTTTCAACCCTTTTAATAGAGTCCAGTATCTAGTGTCCAGATTAATTTTGAGAAAACATCAATAAAAATGATTTAATAAATTCATTCAAGTTCCCATCCATTACAGCTTGAACATTAGATGTTTCTGTATTTGTACGATGATCTTTAACCATATTGTATGGATGGAATACGTATGAACGAATTTGACTTCCCCACTCAATTTTCATTTTACTTTTCTCAGTTTCATCTTTAGCAGCTTCAGCCTTTTCTAGCTCTGCTTGATACATCTTAGATTTAAGCATTTTCATTGCATTAGTTTTATTCTGCCCTTGTGAGCGTTCACTTTGGCAGGCTGCAACAGTTTTGGTTGGAATATGAGTAATGCGCACAGCAGTTTCAACTTTGTTCACATTCTGTCCACCTTTCCCTCCAGCTCGGTATGTATCAATTCTAAGATCAGAAGGATTTATATCAATCTCAATTGAGTCATCAATTTCTGGGATAACAAAAACTGAAGCAAACGAAGTATGTCTTCTTTTGTTTGAATCAAAAGGAGATATCCTAACTAATCTATGTACACCATTCTCAGCTTTTAGATAGCCATAAGAAAATTCACCACTGATTTCAATCGTTGCACTTTTTATTCCAGCGCCGTCACCGTCAAGTACATCCATAATTGTCATTTTGTATCCATTCTGTTCACCCCAGCGCAAATACATTCTCATAAGCATTTCTGCCCAATCTTGTGATTCAGTTCCTCCCGCTCCAGGGTGGATTGTAAGTATACAATTCTTATCATCATCTCGACCGCTGAGCATACTTTTCAACTGAAGCTTATCAATTGATTTTTCGATGACCTCTAATTCTTTTTCTATATCACCGCTAATGGATTCATCTTTTTCCATTTCAGCTAGCTCAATCAATTCAGCAAGATTATCTACTCTTTCTTTTTCTACTTTCCAGGAATCAACCCAAGTTTCGAGAGACTTGATCTGCTGCAATATTTTTTGGGCATTTTGCTGATCATCCCAAAATCCATCCTGAGTTGACTTAGCCTTCAGTTCCTCAATTTTTATTCCTTTTTTATCTACTTCAAAGATAACCTCGTAATTTCTCTAATAATTCGTTGAAATTATTAAGTTTCTTTACTTGTTCATCGTACATCATTTTTCTCCATTAAATCAAATTTATATTTCTAATATTTATCTGTGAAATTCTGCGCTATCCGCGTCATCAGCGTTCTATTTTTTACAAATTTACTCAATATCTTTGATAATTGAATTTGCAATTTTATCCAGGTCTTCTTCTCTATTTATTTTGAACCACTTTATTCTTTCATCTTTTCTAAACCAAGTCATCTGTCTCTTTGCATAACGTCTTGTGTTACGTTTAATCAATTCAATTGCTCTATCAATATCATATTCATCACTCAAATATGCTATAATCTCTTTATAGCCAACAGTATTAAGTGAATTTAATTCGGGGGAATACCCTTTTGCTAAGATTGACTTTACTTCATCAACTAAGCCATCCGAAATCATTTTATCAACTCGATTATTAATATTTTGATAAAGCAGCTCTCTTTCCCATTGTAAGCCATACTGGACAAATTGAATATCTGTTTCTCTTTTATGTTTCTGATGAAACTTCCAAATTGGTTCTCCGGTTAAATGAAATACTTCTAGTGCACGGATCACTCTTTTCCAATTTTGCGGAAGCATAGTATCTGCGCCCACTTTATCAACATCAACTAATTTCTGGTAGAGATATTCATTCCCAAATTCATTTTTTTCTTCAAGAAGTTTTTCTCGAAATTCTTCATCCGTATCAACTTCACTAAAAATTCCATCTACTAAAGCTTTGATATATAATCCCGATCCTCCAACAACAATCGGCATTTGATCATGCAAGAAATATTCTTCAATAATTTTAAATGATTGGTCTTCAAATTTACTTACATTGAATGATGTATCAGGTAGAAGATCATTGATGAAATAATGCTTAATTTTCTTCTGTTCTTCATCGGTTGGTTTAGCAGTTCCGATATCCATATATTTATAAATTTGCCGACTATCAGCAGAAATGATTTTACTCTTAAGTTTTGTAGCCAGGTTTAGAGAGAGATAAGTTTTCCCTGAACATGTTGGCCCAACGATAACAACTACTCTTCTTTCCAACCCTCTTTTCCAATTAGTGGAACGAAAGTGAAGTTCGGCATATCTTCGGTTTCAAAATCATCCTCAGCTACTTTTGTGATAATTTTCATGGTTTGAATTCTTCTACTCCCAATTGGAATTACCATTTTCCCCCCAACAGCCAATTGTTTAAGAAGTCTTTCAGGAACTGAAGGACCACCTGCAGTTACTATAATTCCATTATAAGGAGAATATTCTTCCCATCCAATTGTACCATCACCAAAACGAAGTGCTGCCCTTAGACCTAGTTCATCAAAAAGTTTTTGTGTCCTGACATAAATATCATGATTTCTTTCAATTGAAAAGACCTTAATCCCCATCTGTAAAAGTATTGCAGCTTGAAAACCTGATCCGGTACCTATTTCCAATACTTTATCCCCTTTTTTAGCCTCTAATGCTTGAGTCATAAATGCAACAGTATAAGGCTGAGAAATTGTCTGCTCATAGCCAATTGGAAGAGCAACGTCTCTGTAAGAATGGGGTTTAATTACATCAGGGACAAACAAATGCCTTTCAACTTTTAAAAAAGCATCCAGAACTCGTTCATCTGAAATTTTCTTTTTCCTAAGTACTTCTACTAATTCTTTTCTTTCTTGGTCAAACATATAAGTAGTGTAAAATTTGAGAAGTAAAGATATAATTTATTTTTGACTTATGAGGTAAATTATTATTGCAGTTTTTCGCCAGAAAAAATAATAGATGCTCACCTTCCATTCCACCCATAGTCTTGAAGATTACAAGTAAAAAAGACGAAGATTATGATTAAAAGAATAAAGTTATGAACTTCTTTTTATATAAGTTTCAAATAACTGTTCACCAACATTTTCAGTGTATGTTTCGTAACCTTTTTCTTCAATCATTTGGATAAGTGGTGCTGGAATAAAGGGGGTTGTTAATAAATACAATTCATCTCCATTAATATCGTGAATCTCTTTTATAACTTTTCCAACGGGATGAATTCCATTTTCTAGATCTATTGCAGCATCATATTCAAATTTCACCTTCTCTTTCTTTACCCATTCAGGTTTCTGTTTTGAACCACTCTTTTCTGTTAACAAGTCAACACTCTTTTGTCCAACAGCAGTTCGGAGTTGATTTATTAAATCACTAATAGGAACATTTCCAATTGTTGCAGCTTGTTTAAGTGTTGCCACTTTAGCAACTGTTTTCCTAAGAATTGGATTTTTTAATTTTTTAAAAACTGGTGCAATCTCAATAAGTTTATCCTCTAACTCCGGATAGTTTTCCAGCATATCGCCAACCATTGTTTGAGGTGTGATTTCTGTTTTTATTATATCTTTTACATCTGACATTATTAATCCTCATAATTTAAAATTCTTCTTTCACCTTCTAATTTGCGATATTCATTTACATCATGACTCATCTCTACAGTTCCAAGATACTCTCCGTTTTTATCTTTTACAGCAAAGTAAGCAATGTGAACAAACTTATCCCCCATTGGAATCCAAAATTTTGCTTTATCTTGAGTGCCTGCTTTGAAATCCTCTAAAATTTGATCAACTATATGTACACTTGAAGGTGGATGACAATGTTGCACTAATCTTCCAATAATTGCTTTACTACGTGGAAATACTCTATCGCGACCTTCAGAAAAATATTTTACTTTATCATTTTTATCAACGAATGTGAAATCAACTGGAAGTGAATTTAAAAATCCCTCCAACTCTTCTGGAGTAAATGATCCAGTAGATAATTTCACTTTATCACTTGTTTTTGTCTTTTCAATTTCTTCTACAGATAGTTCAGGTTTCCACTCTGTTTCTGGAATATATAAACAAAAACCAATCTCTTCACTCTGCTGCTGAATTTCGTACCAGTCAATATCTGTTAAAGTATCCATTGACATTGGGAATAAGATCTCTTCCTCTTTGTAAATCATATCAGTAATTGATTTCAACGTTGGAATAAAAATTAATTCAAAAAATCCTTCCAACTCTTCATTTGTTGCATTATTGTTTTCAGTTAATAGTTGAATTGATGATTTCATAAATGCACGAGTTTCATCGTGTTTACCCCACATAACCATTGGCGGACCGGTAATTTCATATTTTTCTAGGAATGGGAAAAGTAAATTTTCAAGTTTCAAGTAGTGTTTCTCAATATCCATCAACTCATTAAAAAGTGTATGAATACCAATAATTGTTTTATTATCACTGGCGTCCTTTTCTCCTTTTTCAACTGTGTATTGAAAATGTTTAATTTTATCAATTTGCTTTTGAAGAGCTTCATTTTCTTTTATTAAAACATGAAGTGGATGCCCTTCTGGAATCTTTTTTGCCATTGATGTATCAATAGAACTGCCAAGTGCATCAGTATGAAGATCACAGAGTTTTAATACTTCCTCACGGTCAAGCCCTTCCTCAATTAACTCCTCTTCTGCCTGAACAACTTCACTATAAGGAACGCTTCCCATCAATTTTACTAGCTTTTCTTGTGTTTCATCAGCAGTATTTCCATCGTGCAGACCAAGAATAAGCTCCTTTAGTTTATTAACTCTTTGTCTACTATTATTTATAAACTCACTCATTTTATTTCCCTTTAAAACAATTCTTAAACAGATTATTTTTTCTGATTTAAAATTACACCTTATTTAGATTAAATACAAATAAGAATACCAATATTTATTAAAAATTTGATAAGAAGCAAAACATGTAAAAGGAAATTGTAACGACCACGAAGTAAAAAAAAGAAACCCACCTTGTAAGGCGGGTTTACACCAATTAATTCACCTCATTAATACTGGGATGAATAAACTTTTTATTAAGGCTCCATTAAATATGCTATTAGTTTAACCTGATCATCCTTATCACCGCAATATTTCTGATATAAATGACAATTATAAAGATGTTCACAAAGATCGCGCACATTTTCGCTTTCATTAAATCTACGGCTTTGTTTTACCATAAATATGCTGCGATCTGTTCCGATCTTTAGCAGCGATAATGCAGCAACTAATCTAAGTTTTTCATTATCACTCTCACGAAGTATTTTTGTTAATAAATTAACAGATTTTTCAGATTTGATCTCTCCTAACATATAAGCAGAACTAACTTTTAATCCAAAATTTTCTGAATTTACTCCTTGAATAAGAGTTTGTTCAATCTGCTCATAGGAAACGCTTTTATTATTTATGGTTTGATCACCGGCAAAAAGTACTGCAGAAAAGAATAAGAAGAAAACTACAAGAACTACAACTCTATTTAATTTTTTCATTTTGTTCCCCCCGGATAAAATGTTTTATTTATTAAACTCAATACAATAGACGATGAGCTAAATAGAAAGTTCCGTAATATCTATATGGGAATGAAGAAAAGTAAATTATATGTATAATTATTCATCGACTTAGAATATTGTAGTGATTAATAGAAATGTTAATAATTAAATTATTCTTCTTTTGGTTTGCGCTTATAATAATTTTGTGTTTCAATTACTTCGATTATGTTTCTGTGCTCTAATAAGAAAGGTAATTTTTGTTGAAATGCAAATCCTACTACTGTTACTTTATACTCCTCTTTTGTTCTTAATTTAGAAATTATTTCGCTTGTATTACTTTTATTGTGCCAGTAATTATCTTTGTTTATTAGGATTTCATTTTGGGTGTGGATTAAATAGTACAGTTCACCATCCTCAGTTTTCATTTCCTCAATTTTTCTTACTTCAATCACAATTGTATCTTCAGTGAGAAATCTTTCAAATAACAATGCACTAAAATATATGATAAGTGCAACGATGAAAAGACCGGTTAATATTCTAAAAAAATTATTCATTAATTATATATCGATATTCTATTAAATAGAAAATTAAAGTATAATTTTTTCATATGCAAGGTCGTTTTTCATATTGAAATTATTTCGTAAATTTGGGGTGTCAGTTTTGACTGGTTAATACCTTAAATGGGAATTCAGTTTATATGACTGACCAACAAGATGAGATAGTCTTGTAAATACCCCTCAGATCTGAGGGGTATTTTATTAAGTATTAGTTATCTCTGCTTGAAGAAGTTATTATATAAATCCTGAATTTCTGATCGGAATTCGTTAACATCATATTTATCATCACCAATACACATTTCAGCATTTTTATCATCAAATACTTCTAACTTAAAAACCGATTTTGCCACAGTAATATCTTTACATAATTTTATGTAGGGATGACGTACAATTTTCCGCAATAACCTATTCATTATTTCTGAAGAACTTAGTGGTGATTGTTTTATCCATGGCTGTAAACTAACTGCTGTTGATACAAAAGTAAAAAGATTATCTCCGTTTACTTCTTTTTCAAGTCTTTGATTATCACGTACTAATTTTTCGTATAAATTTCTCGGGCATTCAAATTCATGAATTACTGACATGACCATTCTCCTTTATATTATGATTATAAAGTATTGAATTTATTTTATACTTATAACTATCAAATTTTCAAATTAGAATCAATAAGTTTATTTAAATTTTGCAATATTTTTTCTAAAAAGAAGAATAAACTTTTTCTTAAATATCACTGTTTTAATTGCAAGTTATATTTTTTCCGAGCATGTGGATCTAAATGCAATTTTCTCATTCTGATTGATTTTGGAGTAATTTCAATAAGTTCATCTTCCTTAATGTATTCTAACGATTCTTCCAAACTAAATTTAACAGCAGGAACTATTTTAGCAGCTTTATCAGCACCTGCAGCCCTCATGTTGGTTAATTTTTTACCCCGTTGGACATGAACCTCAATATCAACTTCTTTATTATATTCTCCTATAACCTGTCCTTGATAGACAATATCACCGGGATTAATAAAAAATTTGCCTCGGTCTTGCAAAGAATCTATCGCATAAGCAGTTGATAATCCTTCATGCATAGAGATTAGAACTCCACTCTGCCTCTGCGAAATTGAACCTTTAAAATATTCATATTGGTAAAAACGGTGGTGCATAATTCCTTCACCCGAAGTAACTGTTAGAATTTTATTTCTTAGTCCCATCAGTCCGCGAGCAGGAATGTGAAATTCCAATTTAGTAAGAGAACCCTTAGGTTCCATCTTTATCATCTCTCCTTTTCTCTGCCCTACTAATTCAATGACTTTACCTGTAAGATCATTTGGAACATCCACTGTTAAAATTTCGATTGGCTCAGCTTTTTTTCCTTTGATCTCTTTATATATAACTCTCGGTGCCCCTACTGCGAATTCGTATCCCTCTCTTCTCATATTTTCCATTAGAATGGATAAGTGTAATATTCCTCGTCCGGAAACTTTGTGAGTATCTGGCGAACCGGTTTCTTCGACATGTAATGCAACATTCTGCTTAAGTTCCTTATAAAGTCGATCTCGTAGATGTCGTGATGTAACGTACTCACCTTCTTTGCCGTAGAATGGAGATGTATTAACAGTGAAATTTAAACTCATTGTTGGTTCATCAATTGCAATAATCGGTAATGGCTCGGGATTTTCTCCACCAGCAATTGTATCACCGATATCGATATCCTCCACACCAACAATTGCACAAATATCCCCAGCAGAAACTTCTTCTACTTCCACTCTACCAAGTCCTTCAAACACGAAAAGCTGCTTTATAGATATATTATGAATCGAACCGTCTCTTTTTATTACACTTAATGTATCAGATTTTTTGAGTGTTCCTCTGAATACTCTACCGATTCCGATCCGTCCAACATATTCATTATAATCAATAGAAGTTATTTGCATTTGAGAATCACCATCAATAAAAACCGGTTGCGGTATGTTTTCAATTATTGTATCCAATAATGGTGTAAGATCTTCTCGTTGATCACCACATTTCTTAACCGCCCAGCCATCTCTCCCACTGGCATATACATAATTAAAATCGAGTTGCTCTTCCGTCGCTTCAAGATCAATAAAAAGATCATAGATTTCGTCAAGAACTTCTTCAGGTCTGTTATCAGGTCTATCAATTTTATTAATTACAACAATAGGTTTTAACTTAAGGTGCAGGGCTTTTTCAAGAACAAATCTTGTTTGCGGCATTGGTCCTTCAAATGAATCAACCAATAAAAGAACACCATCAGCCATTTTTAAAACCCTTTCAACCTCACCACCAAAATCTGAATGCCCAGGTGTATCAATCAAATTAATTTTATGATCTTTGTACGGAATACTAATATTTTTGGATAAAATTGTAATTCCTCTTTCTCTTTCAAGATCGTTTGAGTCTAAAAATCTTTCCTGAACAACTTGATTGCTCCTAAATATTTTACTCTGTTTTAATAACTGATCAACTAATGTAGTTTTACCATGATCAACATGTGCAATAATTGCAATATTTCTAATTTGTTTCAATTTCTTTTCTCCAATAAAAAAACCTCTTCAATTCGAGGAGGTTTCAGCTCTTGCCTATTACTATTTTCTAAACTTAATTATTTTCAGATGCAAACATACATAAAATACTTAGTGAAACCAATCTCATAAGATCAACTTTAATGATTAGAATTAGAAATAAAATTTTAAGGATTTAAATTTCAACTTAAATTCAATTAGTAAGTGCGACTAAAATGAATGATGTTAACTTTTAAATTGGTTAGGATATTATGTATTTTTAGTAATTATTAATTCACCTTACACAGATTTTGTGTAATAGCTATCCCAAGGATTCCTTCGGAAAAACCTAGATAGTTTGGATTTAATCCTTAATATATTTTATGCATAACATGAGTTATTAAGTAAAACTTTTCAATCAAAAGACATGATAAAAAAACATCAATTTGAGAAAGTATATTTAATACTTACAACAATTATAATTATACTTGTTTTCTCCTGTTCTGAAGATAAATCAATTGTAGATCCAATTGATACTGGAACTGTATTAGCCAAAATAGCTGTGTTTTCTGATCCTCATTTTTTTGATCCTTCTCTCGGAATAAGTGACAGCACAAGCTCTGAATTTATAGGTTATAACAGAAAAATGACTGCAGCTAGTGAAGCAATATTAACCTCAGCTATAAAAGAGATTCTAGACGAAAATGTTAATATTTTATTAATTCCTGGCGATTTAACAAAGGATGGTGAACTTCAAAGTCATCAGATGTTTGCCGAACATTTGAAACAAGTGGAAGATTCCGGTGTTAAGGTATTTGTTGTTCCGGGAAATCATGATATTAATAATCCTAATGCAAAAAGTTATAACGGAACAGAACCAACTCCTGTTGAGAATATTTCGCCATCAAAATTTGCCGAGATCTATGCTAAATTTGGATACAACGAAGCACTTTACCGTGATCCAAATTCTTTAAGTTATATAGTACAACCACTTGATAATGTATGGATTATCGGTATTGATGATTGTGATTATGATAACAATATTGCAAATGGATACTCCGAAACAAGCGGAAGATTAAAAACTGAAACTTACGAGTGGATAAAAACTAAAATCAGCGAAGGTGCTGCAGCAAACAAGTTGGTATTTGGAATTATGCACCATGGAATAACTGAGCATTTTATCAAGCAAAATGAATTCTTTTCCCCTTATATAGTTAAAGATTATATTAAAATCCGATCTGAGTTTGCTCTTTTAGGGATGAAAGCAATATTCACCGGTCATTTTCATGCGCAAGATATAGTAAAACATCAAGAAGGTTCAAAGTTCATCTTTGATATTGAAACCGGTTCCCTGGTAACATGGCCATCTCCTTTTCGCATAATTGAATTAACATCAAATAGTTTTCTAAATATTTTCAGTGAAAGAATTACCAGTATAGATTTTAATACAAATGGATTAACCTTTCAAGAATATGCTAAAAACTCTATTGAAGAAGGATTACCCGAGATGATAACATCTATTTTGATTAAGGATTTTTCACTTACCAACGAAGAAGCGATGTTAGTCGCTCCACTAATGATTGAAGCAATAATGGCACATTATGATGGAGATGAAAACCCATCACAAGAAACTCAAAACGCACTGCAGCAATTAACCGAACACCAAAATCCAACCATACAACAAATTGCTATGGGATTAAATTTTCTTTGGCTAGATATACCACCTCAAGATAATGCTCTTAAAATTAACCTAAATAATGGAACAGTGAATTAGACTTATAAGTTATGGATTTTATATTCATAGTATTGTAATTATAAGGAAATACCTCTTTAAAATATATTACTTTATAAATCGAAAATATTGGATTTTGGATAGTCTAAATTGTAACTTTGATTAATTATCTATCTAGAATCCTAAGCAGCTGCATTCAATTGCAGAATTTTAAATTAAACTTATAATAAATTGGAGATAATTATGAATGAATTAACTAAAAGGTTACTAACATTATTAGTAATTATATTTTCGATAATTCTATTTACTAACTGTGATGATGATGGCCCAACTGATCCTCCTCCCGGATTAGATAGTGATTTAGTTGGTGAATGGGAATTAATTGAAGCATTTATACCAAGTATGAACTTGACAGTTACTGCAGAACAAGCTGGGCTTGCAATTACTGCAACATTTTCAGCTGACGGGAATTATGAACAAGTGTTGACAGACTCTTCAGGTACTCTTACTGAGACAGGAACTTGGAGTACATCGAATGGAGTACTAACATTAACAGATTCTGCTGATGATTCAGAAGAGGAGATGGAGTATTCAGTTTCAGACGATGGTAATACTGGGATACTAAAATCAACGTACGAAGTTCAACCTGGTATGGAATTACCAGCAGAGTTTAAATTCGAAAAAGTTGATTGATTTTTTTCTAAAATAATTTTTCAAAAAAAAAGCTCCTCATAATGAGGAGCTTGATCAATAAGAAAATTAAATCCTTATTACACAACTTCAACATCAGCTGCTTGAAGGCCTTTAGCACCTTGAGTAACTGAAAATTCTACTTTGTCGTTTTCGTTTAAAGTTTTATAACCATCACTAACAATTGATTGAAAATGTACAAATACATCTTCACCGTTTTCTTGCTGAATAAAACCATAACCTTTTGAACTGTTAAACCATTTAACTGTTCCTTCTTTTCGCTCTGCCATTATACAGATGCTCCTATTTTGTGAAATAAATAATTTGACAGGGCGTTAAAAAATGGAAAGGTAATTCTGCATCTACAACATATTTTACATCTACAACATCTTCTTACATCTACTGTCTTGAACCGCAAAATTAAACAAATATTTGTTCATAACCTAACTTTTCAAATTAATACAGTTTCGGGCGACAATAAAAATCATAAGAATTGTGCATAAACTTTATTTTATCTATCTTAATTCTCAGATAAAAATCTAAAAGAAACCCACTTATAATCTTCCCTAATTATCGAGCCTCAAAATTCGCTTCATTAGGTAAAGTTTATAGTACAATGTTATTGCATAACAAAGGAGTAAAATATGAATATTTATGTTGGAAATCTTTCTGCAGATCTTAGTGATCAAGAACTTGAAGATGCATTTGCGAAATATGGTAAGGTAAAAACCACAAAAATAATTAGAGATATCTTCACACAGCAATCCAAAGGATTTGGATTTGTGGAAATGATGAACAATACGGAAGCAAATAGTGCAATGCAAGAATTAAATACTTCCGAACTTAAAGGGAAAAGAATAATTGTAAATGAAGCCCGACCTCAACGAGATAAAAGAAGAGGTGGGCGAAGGTAATAAAACCTTTAATCAGGTAAAACTCAAAATCTCGAATTTAAAAATTCGAGCTTTATAGAGGCGACAGTCAGATCCGCCTCCGGCGGAAAATTCTACCTCATAATTACTAGATGATTTTTTTTGTGGCTGAGTTCTAATAAATACAGCAATTAACTTCAATCCCGTTGGGATTGCAATTTCTATTTTTTTGTACTTCCATAGGTTTCACCTATGGTTATTTATCTTTGACTACTCCGTAGTCAGGATTAAAGAACTCCAAAGGAGTTCAAGGTTAATAACCACGGATGAAATCCGTGGAGATAACAGATAAGAACCTTAAGAACTACAAAGTAGTTCTCTGTAAGAGTCCTTTGGACAAATATTACTTCTATTTTTGCTGTAATAACTTGAACTTAGCCTTTTTTGTTAACCAAGGTGGTTAATTCCTCTCCAACAATACTTTAGACTTTAATTGTAACAAAACTCTCTTCCGGGATGGAGTATCTTATAATCGTAGAGTTATTAAACAGATTTGGATAATTCGGTTGTAAGTTAAATTAAAGGGAGAGAATAATAATATAAACAATAAGTTGATTTGACAAATATCACAAAGCTAAATCCATTATTTTATTAGATTCTGGGTTGCATGGAATGACCCCTTAATACAATTGCAAAAGGCGAAAAGTTCAACTCTGGGACTTTTCGCCTTTTTTAATGAACTGCTCCTATATAGTTCAAATATATTAAAAGTTAGAATTACGCAGCATCATGCATTGCACTAACATGTGTAGTAATTTGCTGTATTTCATCCTTAAAGTCATTATAATCTAATTGCAGTCCATTTATATATGCACTCCATCCAGCTGTATGTTTTGCATAATGCAAGGTAACTTCAATTTCCTCATCTGTAGCACCGAATAATTTCGCTATTTCTGTATGGAAATAGACACAATATTTGCACTTAGTTACTGCAGAAATTGCAAGTCCCATTAATTCTTGATATTTATTTGGAATTGCTCCTTCTGACAATCCGACTTTTTTGAATAAATTCCACTCCTCTTCAAGTGTAGCATCTGGGATAGATTTAAACATTGAAGGGACGATTCCTAACATTTCTTTTATCTCGTTATTTATTTCTTCTCGATTCATAGAATATTCTCCTTAAATTTATTAAATAAAATTATTTGTAAATAATTCGCATTAGAAACATATAGACGGTTCTCCTTTCTTGAACTATATGCCTTATTTGAGGCTAATAATTGCATGATGATTTTATGAACTCGTTCTAATAGTTGGATGATTTTTCCCGTAATATTTTTTAGGAACTTTGGACCAGCAAATAATTGGATATCTATGAATGAATTTACTCAGAATCTAAAGATTGGAAATTAAATTAAAGAATGTATATTTAATTTCCGACACAATGTCCGATATTAAAATAAACACATTTCTATATAATGTCAATAATAATTATTAGAAAAATATCAAGTTCTTTAATTGATGTTATTATGATCAGAAAATTGACTAATGATTTGTCGTTTTGGGTAGTTAAAAAGGTAATCAATCTGAGGACCGTAATTTTGCCCTAATAAAAAAAGTGCAACTATCAAAGATAATCACACTTTCTTGAGGCGACGGTCGGATTCGAACCGACGAATAAAGGTTTTGCAGACCTTCGCCTTAAACCACTTGGCCACGTCGCC
>JBDLIN010000088.1:0-14019 GCA_039714835.1 Bacteroidota bacterium
TTAAACCTCACTTAAACCTCACTTTCTCTTAGTCGAAGATAAGTCAGCAAAAGAAAGAATGGTGCTGTTACTGAATAAAAAAGAAATGTTAATATTTCAACTATCTGTTGGATTGTATCCACAAGAATATCTATTGATGGAGGAGCAATTGAATAGCCGGGTTTTAATTTTAATAATCCTGCTTCCTGGTATTCCCAAAACATTAATTTATAACTGATAGCAGGGAAAAGAATCATAAAGAATATTGGAGCACTAATCACTAATATTGTTTTTAGAAAATTGTACTTTTTAAAATAAACAGCACCAAATAGGAATATGCTCAATATAATCATATATAATAATTCTGAGTTTAGAATATTTGGATGTGTTGGATTATAAATTGGGAATTGACTTCCTAACAAGAAATAATTTATTCCTTTTACAGCGATTGACACAATTATCAATAAAAAATTTATACCAAGTAAATATAAACCTGATATTATTATAAGTTTGCTTAATAACTTTTCAAATGATGATGATGGAAGTGTTAGATAAAAATAACTTTTGTCAGTATAAAGCTCACTAAATGAAAGACTGGTAGCTATTAATCCTGTTATAATTATTATTGCAGGATAAACTGTATCATATAATTTAGGTTCCATTTTACCTATCCCAACAGAAATAAAAAATAAAAGTAAAATTCCAGCTAATGCTTCTGCAGAAATCACTATTTTCCAAATGTTAGAAAGTAAATCAGAATAAATTGTGGCTTTTAATCTCTCAAAATTCAGATATTTAATTGTACTCTTCATTTACTACCTCTGTATTTACTAATTCAGTAAATTTTGTACTGTTCGATATAACTGCATTAAAAAGTAATTCAATGTTGATATCATCCTCCTGTCCAACATGATTTTCAGTCAAACAAATATAACCTCCTGCACTTTTTTCATAATACAAAACTTCATCTCCTTCCGGTTTTGTCTGCTGTAATTGGATGGATATCTTTTGAGCTAGATCCGATAATTCCTTATGAAATACTATTTTTCCTTCATCTAAAATTATTACCGGATCAATTAAATTTTGAAGATCACTTACCTGGTGAGTCGAAATAATAATTAGATTATCTTCATTTATTGATGATGCCAGCATTTTACGAAAGATTCTTTTTGAAGGTATATCAAGACCGTTTGTAGGTTCATCCAAAATCAATAATTCACAATTTGCAGCCAAGCCAAATGCTAGATAAACTCTTTTCTTCTGTCCGTAAGATAATTCAGTAAATTTATTCTTAGAATCAATCTCAAGTTCTTCTAAAAATGAATCAAATTTTTTCTTATCGAATTTCGGATAAAAGGGAAAGATAAGATCAATATACCTTTGGATTTTTATATTCGGTGAATAAATCTCTTCAGGTATATAGTAAATTTTATTTAAATATTCCGGCTCCCTTTTCTGGGGAGAAAAACCCAAAACTTCACATGATCCATTTTGAGGAAATAAGAGCCCAATAATAATTTTTAGCAATGTAGTTTTGCCGGCACCATTTTTCCCCAACAGCCCATAAATATTTCCAGTTGATAGTTCAATATTCAAATCCGAAAATACGCTCGAATTCTTTTTGTATCCAAATGAAAGGTCTGAAATGTTTATCATTTATATCTCTTGATTAGTGTACTATTAAACTAATACACATAAATTATAAAATTATTAGTAACATGTCAAGAGATTTTTAAAAAGAATTATTTATCACGAAGATTAGTAATTGCTAAGATAGGTTATTTTATGATTTTATCGGGATTTGATTCAACAAACTTTTTCCAACTTCCACCACTTTTTACTGGACTATTACTCTTGAATGCATGACAAATAGCAATTGCAAGGGCATCACTTTCGTCAAATTTTAACATTGTTTGATTTATACTCATGAGTTTCTTAACCATAAATTGAACTTGTTCCTTTGAAGCTCCTCCATTACCTACAACTGATTTTTTAATCTCACGCGGTGAATACTCACTGATCAATAAATTATTATGACTAGCAGCTAACAAAGAAACTCCTCTTGCATAACCGATCTTTAAAACTGATTGAATATTTTTGGAGTAAAATGCTGTTTCTATTGAAAATTCATCAGGTTTGTAAAGTTTAATTAATCTGTCTAATTCATTATAAATAGCTTCTAAACGAGGAGCTATTTTTTTAGTCACTGGTGTTTTTATTATACCTGAGTAAATATAAGAAAGTGAGTTTTTCTCGTACTTAATTATCCCAATTCCGGTTATAATAGTACCCGGATCAACTCCAATAATTATCATATATATAAAACAATTGTTTTAATCCGCCAGAGGCGGACAAGGGATAAATTCCCTGTCGCTTACTGTGCGAAAAATATTATTAGTTATTCTATGATTATACCCCGTCTGCTTGCAACGGAGAGATTTATTATTATTCTTCAAAATCTGCATTAGAATATACATTTTGGACATCGTCACTATCTTCCAACATCTCAAAAAGTTTCATTACTTTTTCAGAAGCTTCTCCTGAAACTTCAATTGTATTTTTAGCTATCCATTGAAGGGAGGCATTTTCTACTTTAAGACCATTATCTACCAAAGATTTTCTTACTGTTTCAAAAGTATCAACTAATGTTGTAATTTCATAAAATTCTTCTTCTGCTTGTAGGTCATCAGCCCCGGCATCTAAAATTATTTCAAGTATGTCATCTTCGGATTTACCTTGTGTAGGAAGTGAAATTACACCCTTTCTATCAAACATCCAGGCAACAGAACCTGTTTCCCCAAGTCCATTCCCGTATTTGGTGAATAAGTGTCTTACTTCAGCAACAGTTCTATTTTTATTATCTGTTAAGCATTCAACTAAAAATGCCACTCCCGACGGACCATATCCTTCATATGTCAGCTCCAAATATGTTACACCATCCAATTCACCGGTTGCCTTTTTAATAGCTCTGTCAATATTATCCATCGGCATATTTGCTGCTTTGGCATTATCAACAACCAAACGTAACCTTGGATTAGCATTTACATCACCACCTCCAATTTTTGCAGCTACGGTAATCTCTTTAATAAGTTTTGTAAATATTTTACCACGCTTAGCATCAACTGCAGCTTTTTTCCTTTTGATTGTTGACCACTTTGAGTGACCTGACATAACAACTCCTGAATTTAATTTACATTTGTCTTTATTTTTATATCTTTTAACCGAATTTGAGGGTAAGTTGCTCCATTTTTAGTAATCGTTTCAATAGTGTAAACAATATCTAATAGATCTTTCTCTTTATCAATTATATTTGCAAAATATCCAAGATTAAAACCAATTGTATCAAAAACTTTGTCAGAGCCATTTTGGCGTAATGTTGTTAACAGATGATTTTTCCCAACAATTCTTGGATAATTTGACAATTGTACATTTTCAGATATAAATACTGGTCTCATGTTCCCAGGGCCAAATGGTGAAAATTGCGATAAAATTCTCATGAATTTAGGTGATATCTCTGAAAGCGATATTTTAGTATCTACCACAATTTCCGGACTAAATTTTTTGCCTTGCATTGTTTCTTTTAATATTTCGTTAAAACGCCTTCTAAATTCTGGAACTTTTTCAATTTCAATTGCAACACCAGCTGCAGCTTCATGTCCACCGAATTGAAGAAGAAGATCCTGACAAGATTCAAGTGCGCTATAAATATTAAACCCTGCAATACTTCTTGCAGAACCCTTAGCTACACCATCAATTGTAGTTAACATAATTGCAGGTCTATAATACTTTTCAACAACTCTTGAAGCAACAATACCAATTACACCGGGATGCCAGTTTTCATCATGTAAAACCACTCCTAATTCATCTTGTAAATCAACGGTTTTATCAATCAATTCCATAGCATGTGAAAAAGTCATCTCATCAACTTTTCTTCTCTCATAATTTTCCGATTCTAAAACCTTTGCTAATTTTGTCGCATCTTCTATATTATCAGATACAAAAAGTTCTACAGCTCTCATTGCATCACCCATCCTACCAACTGCATTAATACGCGGAGCAATAGTAAAAACGATTTGTCCAGCAGTAAGCGATCCTGGTTCCATCCTAGCACTTTTCATCAGTGCTAGTATACCAGGACGCGGATTAGTATTTATTAATTCCATTCCCTTCCTAACGAGTATTCTATTTTCATCAGTCAGGGAAACAATATCAGCAGCTGCAGCTAACGCAACCAAATCCAGATATTGCAGAACCATTTCCTTTCGTCCAACTCTGTCAGCAACTGCACGTGATAATTTGAACGCAACACCGGCACCTGACAGATATTTAAAAGGATAATCACAACCAGGTTTTATTGGATCAAGAACTGCTACAGCATTAGGTAAAGCTTCCTTCGGTTTGTGATGATCACAAATTATTGTATCAATACCAAGTTTAGATGCATGGGCAACTTCTTCAACTGCAGTAACTCCACAGTCAACGGCTATCATTAAGTTGGTTTTACTCTCAGCTAAAAAATCTATACTTTCATTTGAGAGCCCATATCCATCTGTCAACCGATTTGGAATGTGAACTTCAACATTAGCTCCAAGCTCTTTCAGAAATAAATACATAAGCGCAGCTGAACATGTACCATCAACATCATAATCACCATACACAATAATTTTTTGGTTATTAGTGATCGCATCAATCACACGGTCAGTAGCCTCATGCATTCCATCCATAAGAAACGGATCATGAACTTCATCAATATCCGGACGAAAATATTCTTTTGCTTCATGGAAATTGGTTACTTTTCTGAGGATGAGTATTGTTGCCAGCACGTTTGAAATATTCAAACTATCAGCTAAGGCCAATACTGAGTTCTCATCAGGTTGGTCTTTGATCTTCCAAATTTTCTCAGTCATTTTCTCTTTCGGAGAAAATCAATTGATGGTACAAGTCTATAAGCCGAATTCTGTATCCCGACAAGTCGGGATAGCAATTATTTATCTAGATTTGATATTACTACCAAATTCATGCGATCTACCCAAGACATTTAAAGCGAACAACTTTGCACTAACTATAAAGTTAGACTGTCTCCTATATGACCTTGCTCCGAGTGGGGTTTACACTGATCCCGACAAGTCGGGACTCCATTTCTGGACCTCCGATATCACTATCGGAGCGGTAGGCTCTTACCCTGCCATTTCACCCTTATCCGTCGATTGACGGACGGTATTTTTTCTGTTGCACTTTCCGTAATCAAATATTTACACATTTGATCCCCGGACGTTATCCGGCACCCTGTTCTATGGAGTTCGGACTTTCCTCTACTCATAACATTGAATATTATGAAGCAGCAATTGCTCAGCTTGCACCATCAATATCTTTTCAACCTTATTATTTTTATTATTTATTTACTTATTCTTAACTGTGTTTAATATACAAAAAATATTTTTATCATTTTGAGATTATTGTTTATGATTGGTAAGAACTATTATAATTTTCCTGCAATTTGATAATGTTGAAACAAAAATCCTATTTCCTTAAAATTTTTGATAAATTGGGGCTTCAATTCAAATATTTGAAGGAAACTTTAAATGAATATTGCATTTATTGCAAGTGAAGTTGTACCGTTTGCAAAAACCGGTGGATTAGCTGACGTTGCCGGAGCCCTTCCAAAAGAGATCAAAGAATTAGGTCATGATATAAAAGTTTTCATGCCAAAGTACTATTCTGTTGATGAAAAAAAATATAATCTTGAATATCTTAGTTGGATTGGCAGTATTCCTTTACGTGTTTCCGGAAGAACTTTAGAGGTGCATTTTCATAAAGGATACTTACCTAATAGTCGTGTTGAAATATATTTTATAGATTACCCTCGATATTTTCACAGACATACACTTTACACTAACGATATTGATGAAGACGAAAGGTTCATTCTATTTTCAAAAGCTGTGATTGAATTGATTCAGAGATTAAAGTGGAAACCTGAAATAGTGCATCTAAATGATTGGCAATCAGCTCTTGTTCCCCTTTTATTAAAGGATAACTATAGTTGGGATAAAATGTTTAATAAAACTGCAACAGTTTTTACTATTCACAATATTGGATACCAAGGAAATTTTCCGAAAGAGACTCTATTTAAAGCCGAGATAGATCCAGTTCATTTTAAAAGTCCTGGTAAAGTTGAACATGGCGGAAGATTGAATTTTATGAAAGCCGGTATTTCATTCGCTGATGTTATCAATACAGTTAGCGAAACTTATGCTAAAGAATTACTGTTACCAGAGTATAGTTTTGGGATGGACGGTGTTTTAAATTACCGTTCAGAAGATTTTCATGGAATTGTAAACGGTGTTGATTATAATATATGGAATCCAAAATCTGATAAACATATACCCTTTAATTACACGCTGGATGATCTTACAGGTAAAGCAGAAAACAAAAAGGCATTGTTGAAACAGTTTGGTTTACATTTCGATGAGAATATTCCCACAATAGGCGTTGTCTCGAGACTTGCAACACAAAAGGGATTTGATATTATTTTAAATTCCATGGAATATCTCATGGATCTTGATCTGCAACTGGTTTTACTTGGTAGCGGTGAGCCTGAATATGAATCAAGTTTTAGTGCATTGGCAAATACGTATTCACATAAATTCGGAATATCAATAGGATATAATAACGATCTATCACATCTTATTGAGGCTGGATCAGATATGTTTTTAATGCCTTCTCACTATGAACCATGTGGATTGAATCAAATATATTCGTTAAAATATGGTACTGTTCCAATTGTTAGAAAAACAGGTGGACTTGCAGACACAGTTTTTGATTGGGATGAACGAAGTGCTAAAGGATATGATGATGGAAATGGATATTCATTTATTGATGCTAATGGTTATGCTCTCACAAATGCAATTGAGAGGGCAATCCGAGATTTTCAAAACAAACCAGTTTGGAAAAAGATACTAGCAAATGGAATGAATAAAGACTTTTCTTGGAAAAAATCTGCTGAGAAATATCTAGATCTATATAAAGAAGCGAAGAATAAACAATTATGAATTACTAATTTCAAATTACTAATTAAATGAAAGAAGATAATGTAATTCAATATAAATCTTACGATTTTGCAATTAGGATTATCAAGCTTTATAAATTTTTAATTGATAATAAAAAAGAATTTGTGCTTTCTAAACAATTACTACGGTGTGGAACATCAATCGGCGCCAATGTTGAGGAAGCAATTGGGGCTCAAAGCAAGAAAGATTTCTTTGCAAAACTAACAATCGCATATAAAGAAGCTATAGAAACTCACTATTGGATTAGATTGTTAGCTGACACAGATTTCATCAACTCCAAAATGAAGGAAAGTCTTATTAATGATGTTGAAGAGTTATTAAAAATTATCGGATCAATACAAAAAACAATTCGTAATTCATAATTTGTAATTACTTATGCTCTATTAACAACTTCGCTACTTCTATATGTCCATTTTGTCTTGCAAATGATTCTGCAGTATCTCCATCTATATCTTTAAGTGATGGGTCGGCGTTATTATCTAAAAGTATTTTTACGACCTCAAATTGTCCTTCAGCAGCTGCATGCATTAACGGAGTAAAATGTTCAATATGATCAACTGAGTTTGGATCGGCGTCATTCTTTAAAAGAAGTTTAACAGTTTCAGGAAAAGGTCCGGTTGAGGCAAACATTAATGCTGTTCTGCCATTAACATCTCGTGCATCCACATGTGCTCCAACTGAGATTAAATACTCACAAAGTTCTGTATGACCATTAAAACCAGCCAACATTAAAAGAGTTTGGCTATCTTTATTTGGTTGATTTACATCATAGCCATCACCAATATTTTTTTTTACTTTATCGATATTACCACTAAGAGCTGAATTGTAAATTTCATCTGGGTTTTGTAATGATTGTATTTTATTAGTCTTTTGTTGTATAACTTGTTGTTCTGATGTATCATTTTTATCTGAACAACCAACGGAATATAGAATTACAATAATCGAAGTGATGAATGTTTTTAATCTCATAATTTTATTTTAATGCTGTTTTGGTTTATACTGCTCAATTGAGGATTCATCTCCCATCATTAAGCCAATATCTTTCATTTCATCCATGCTGTCAAAAATTATCTTTATTGTCATTGTTAAAGGAACTGCCAGAAGCATACCAACTGTTCCTAATATCCAACCCCAAAATATCAAAGAAATAAATACTATCAATGGAGAAAGACCTAAACTCTTCCCCATTAACTTTGGTTCAACAATATTACCAATTACCATGTTTATCACGACAAAAACTATGGCAACTTGTATAGCACTTCCAAGATCTAACTGTACTAATGCAAGTAAAACTGCTGGTACAGCAGCAATTACTGATCCAATATTGGGAATAAAATTTAATAGGAATGCAAGAAATCCCCACAGTATCGGAAAATCAACTCCGATAACTGCCAAAGCGATACTTACTAAAGCTCCTGTAATAAAACTTGTTAGAGTTTTAGTTCCGAAATATGCATTCATGTTATGAGTGATGTTATCAACTTTTCGTAATGAAGAAGGACTTATGAGCATCATTTTTTTTGTAAATGAAGAAATTTCAAGAAGCATAAATATTACAACAAGTAAAATAAGAATTGAATCACTCATCAAGTTACCTAATCCAGTAAAAATACTGCCAGCTATTGAAACCACACTACTTGGACGAATTTGATCTTCGAGGCCATGATTTTTCTCAAGCCAACCCATATCAATTACCCATTGGTTAATGCTTGACCAATAGAGATTGAATCTCTCCTCATAAAAAGGCAATTTATCAATAAATCTTGAGACTGATGCACCAAGAACTGTAACAACAATTGCCGTTGCCACAGCAATTCCCAGAATAACAATTACAAGGGAGAGAGCCTGTGGGAGTCCCTTTTTCTCAAGCCAGACAAAGGGACCGTAACAGATAGCAGTTATGAATAATGCTAAGAATAATGGTGTTACAAGACTAGCCATTTCTCTGATACCTGCGATTACTATTACAATTGAAGCTGCAATTATCCAAAATTTAATGCCAAATTGTGAATAGATTTTTGATTCCATGAATTATCTCAATTATTATGTTACATTTTAATAAAAATAATTTACAATATATCTTATGTAAAACCAATTCTCAAAATTAAATCAATCACTTTTTCGAAATTCAAGTTTTACATCTCCCCTTTCAAGTATAAGTTCATTATTTACAATAGAGTGTGTTAAAGAAGACCTTGTTAATGATTTTATAAAATTAGATTCAAATTCTAGATTTGGACAAGACATCATTGTTACTGCCATATCTTTATTAAAAATAATATCTAGTCCCTCAAAAGCAATACTGCCATTAAAATTGTTGCAGCCAGCAAATCCAAATACTTTTCGTTCTTCTAAATTAATTTCTATATACGGTCTCTTCTTTTTAAAAAGGGCTTTGTCAATCTTACTACCATTTAGCCCCACTAAAATCCAAATATCATTTAGCCGATAGTCAGGATAATGCTTCCCACAACCTTCAAATTCATAATATTTTTCATCACTAGATTTTTTTACCATAACTTTTGTTTTATAAGTCAGTGTATCACCAGATTGCGAATCAATACATTTATTCTTAAAAATCTCTACTCTTATATTTGTTGAATCTGTTTCTCCTTGGAAACTGTTCGCTGCTACATCCATAATTGGAATGATTTTGGAATTTAGAGTTACTGCATTTTTAATTTCAGTATCTGAGATGAAATGAATTCCTCCATTTACATTGATTTTAACTTCCCAATTTGGTTCAGCGCCTGAACCTTGGAAAATTATATCTGTGTTTTTTGTCAAATTTTTTTTAGCTTCGTTATTATTTTTTTCTCTCTCAGGTTGGCAATAAAAAAATATTAGCATTAACATTGCCAATAATCCATATATTTTTACCATATCTACCTCTGAAAAATTAGTTCTAATTTATTTACTACTTGTTGCTTTTTATCCCTTGTACCTACAATGTATTCACATTATTGCTTTTAAAATGTTTCATTTAGCTGCATATAAAATCCGGCATACCCTTGTTCGTTCCAACCGAAGTCAAGTGCAAAGTTACTTCGAGATGTTTTATTTAATTTAAGTCGAAGTCCTAGACCATACCCTAATTTTAGTTTTTGAAAATTATGATCAACATCACTAAACTGAGCAGCATTTACAAATAAATCAATTCCTAGCATTTTATAAACAGGCAAACGATATTCAATTTCAGTATACATCATATCCATTCCTTTTAATCTCCCGGGAGTCCATCCTCTACCTGTACGGAGAAAAGGATCTGTCCCAACAGCAGGTAAACCAGTATAAACAGGCTGACCAAAGGTGAAGGCTCCTGTAAACCAAACTGCAAGAATGTTTTTATTTAACCAAGGCATTTTCCAATACTGGCGATAATCATACGCAAGAAATGTGTAATTAGTACTGCTGCCTAACCATTCTCTGCTTAAACGTGTATAAGTATTGAAATACATCCCTTCATACGGATTTATTGAATTATCCCTTGTGTCTATAATAAAATTCAACATTATAGCGGATGATATTTCCTTTTTATTTTCCACATCCTCTGGTACTTCATCATAATATTCTTGATAGACTGTTGGCAGATATTCCTTTTGAATCTCTTCTTTTGATTTTTCTCCCCCATTCATATCGACAACAAAGTCTGATGCTCTCTCAATTTGTTTAATTGTTGGAGTAATACCTCTTTCGTATAATTCGTTAGTAATTGTAATTATTTCACCAGCTGTAATATTTCCATGTTCATTCAAATAATTGCTAATTTTCTCTGCTCGTACATCCTTTACATCGTAATAATAATCTAAGGTATATCCAAGACCGATGAAAATTCCTTTAGCAATTTTTTTATTAACCGATTGCCAAAATGTAACTGTTTTCGAATCAAGCATATCACCTTCATAATCAATTGTGTTTGTCCCCAAACCATATGTCCCAAGTGGGAAATACCGCCAAATATATGTCCCGTTAAGAAAGTATTTCTCATCCTTAGTAAATATTGTAGCTCTTATTGGGACAAAGATCTGTTTCTTACTTGTATATAAAGGTGTTGAATTTAATACAGACATTCTTGTTGTTTTCGGATCACCAAAGTACTTTCCTGCAGTAACACCAAAACCGTATCCTGTACCTATAGCAGGATTAGTTGCTATAGCAGGAAAAAATGCCCAATGAGTTTTATAAATTTCTGAAGAGTCAACTTTCTCGGTATTGTTATCTTCACTTTTAAATAAACCCATCAAATCATAATTATCAGGATCATAATTAAAAGGTTTATCGGCTTTTTTATTTTCCTGTGCAAATAAAAGCGGTTGACTTATAAATAAAATTACTAAGAATATCGTAATTGTTTTCATGTTAATACCATTAATTTAGTTTTAATAATCTCGTTTTAATTTTTTCGCCTTTTGATCATAATATTACTATTGAATCTATTTTATTTGAGTAGATCACTAAGGATTTAACGGAGGTATTCTTCGAGACTCCGCTTTCATTTTCTTAATTTTTAAGAACTCTTTTCTTGATGCTTTTACTTGTTGTAGAAAATCAGATTTATTCCAGTTAATCTCTTTACCATCTTTCCCAAATAGTATTTCATCAAGTTTTTGAGCATTGAGTAGTAGTTCTGTATTGTTAGTAATTTCAGATAGTTCCCTTACATCACTCCAATTTTCATTTATTGAAATTCTATCTAACCAATTTGAGAATGCTGTTTTAATTTCGGCTAAATTGTTTTCGTCACAGGCTTCTCTGAATCGCTTAAAATATTCCGTTTCTGACTCACGCTTAAGTTCTTCCCTTTTCCTTAACCAATTTTTAATTTTTCTTACAATGGACTGAATAATTCTAAATCGTTTTTCAATAAAAAGAAGTAGTGCAATTATTAACGTCCATAGTAAATAATTCCAAGTATTATGTTTGCTTTCTTCCTTTACTAGTGCAGTTAGAGTAGAGTCTTCTTGAATACTTAATTCTGAAATATAGTTTGTATTTGAATCTGCATAAAACTCAATTGCTTTTAATGTGGATGAAACTACTTCCTTAGATTTTAGATTCCACCAATCAATTTTTATTTCTGGTAGTTGATAATCACCAGGCTTCTCAATGAAATAAGTAATTTTCTCAATTCGCTCACCACCAGTAATCCCAACTCTTTCTTTCTTTTTGTTTTCTACAATTGGTTCATCAAAATAAATTTTTAATCCATCTATCTCATCAATTTGTAGTGAAGGGATAAACATAGCTAATGAGTTTTTTGTTGAGATGGTAATTTCTCTTTGAAACGAATCCCCCACTCTTATTTTGGTTAACTTTTTGTCGAGCTCTTGTTCAATTTTTAATTGAGTTGTCGAGATAAAATACTCCAAACTTCTAGCACTTTCAGGAATTACTGCTTTGAATTTGACTTGTGGAATTTTCACATTAGTTTTGGGCGATTTCTCAATTCCACCCAAAGAGTATGTTACTCCAACACTTGCATTAGGGAGTGTGTAACTCTTTGCTTCTTGAGGATAAACAAGATATGTACGAGCAATACCGGACCATCTTTCATAATCAATTGTTTCATATACATTTTCTGCTTGTACATCCGGCAGTGTTGATATTGCTCCAGGAATTTCCAAAGTGGGAAATTCTGGTGAACCCAATAACCATGTTGGTACTACAACTGAAACTTTTATTTCAACTGGTTCTCCAACTATGACAGTGCTTTTAAGTACTTTAGCTCGAACAATTGGCTTTGCAACTTGAGCATTTATACTACTTGTAATAAGTAATAAAACTATTATTGCGATATGTAATATTTTGTTTTTCATTCTTGTTAAAATGTTTTCACTGAGTTACACATAGAACCTCTTCCAGACAGTCATTCCGTGATGTTTCCCGTGTAAGAACATCACGGGACAGGTTTACACGGAATCTATTCTTTAGGGAGATTCCGGCTAAGAGATTGCCGGAATGACAAATTCTCTTAGTTGGTCAACACCTTCTGCAATTTACTTCAAATATATCTTTTTCTCATCTGTGCTAATCATAAATAATCTGTGTTCTATTTCTTTTCACTTTGAATATGGAATTTGCGTCTTAAAAAATCTGCAGGGGATACTTGAATATTTCTCATCCAAATATCAGCCATTTTTTCGGGAGTTAGTTTTAACTCTTCAACTTTACCTTTTTTGCCTTTCTTTCCTTTTTCATCAAATTTTATTTCATCTGGACTTTGATTAGGGTCTTGAGCTTCCTCTTCTTCATCTTTCTTTTTTTCTTCTTCAATCTTTTTTAGAATTGCCAATACTATTTTCAAGTTATATTCTGCTTCAGGAAAATCTTTTTCTAATCTAATTGCTTCTTCATAACTTGTTTTGGCTAATTCATAATTTTCTAATCGTGCATAAGAATTCCCAAGGTAAAAATGACTTTGAGCATCTTCCAGCATTGCAAATTGATTTATTGCGTCATCATAATTTTTTGCATAATAGAGACTAATACCTTTCCATAGATTGTTCTCAAATCTTTCAGCTGCTTTCGGGAAATCATTCCTTTCAAAATAGTACCGTCCTTGTTGATCTCTTGTCATCCATAAATTAAAGAACCATTCCCATTTGTATTTATTCACATCAGTTATATCAGTTGAATCAACAGAAGATTTGATAGAATCTGAAACAACCTCATTTTCATAAGCATAGCTAGAAGTATTAAAGAATGATATATAGATTATCAGCATTACTATCCAACGAACAGACCACCCTTTTCTAAACCACAATAACATTAGAATTACTATTGGGAATAATAAATAGTACCCATATTCAATCCAGCGAGTATCGGTATTGCTTTGTTGAACTTCCTGCAAGTGAGTTTGCACTCTTTTTTGAATCCATTCAACATCATCATTTTCAATACTTAAAGTTGTTACTGGAATATTATAATTATCTCTCAATTCTTTGAAATTGTTTATATCTAGTTTTGGAGTAAT